>CAZBPB010000104.1:9476-10516 GCA_964493565.1 uncultured Pleurocapsa sp.
GAATTTTGGCGAGGTGATTGATAACGAGCTGGCGATGCGCGGCTTGTTGATCAACAGTCCGATTATCGGAATCGGCACGATGCTGCTTACCACAGCGATTGCTGCTCTGGCTGCTTTCGGGCTTTCACGCAGCCAGCTTCCGGGCCGTCAGATGTGGACGTATATGTTGATTTTGTTCTCGTCGGTCGTGGTGGGCACTGCCAGTATGGTGCCGATTTTCCGACTGATTTTTGAGATCGGACTGATCAACACGCACATCGGGGTGATCTTAGTGATGGTGGGCGGGATGCTGCCCTCCGCTATTTTCATTATGCAAGACTTTGTAGATGGCGTTTCCAGAAGTTACGAGGAAGCAGCCATGGTGATGGGCGCATCCCCTTTACGCATTTTTCGAGATATCACCTTCCCGCTGATCAGGCCGGGGTTAATGGTGGTGGGTATCTGGGTGTTGATCAATGCATGGGGCGCATTTTTGACTCCGTATCTGCTTCTGCGCTCGCCGGATTTGCTGCCCGCTGCCGTAACGTTTTATCGCTTCTATGATGAAGAAGGTTCGCCTCAGATTACATTGATTGCCGCTTATGCAGTGCTTTATACCCTGCCAGTGCTGGTTATGTACTTGATCATCAACTGGCGTTACGGATTCCGCTTCTTTGGCGGCATCAAATCCTGAGTGGAGTGTTAGATGGCTTCAATCAAAATACAAAAACTGGTCAAAAATTTCGGCATCGTACAGGCGGTTGCCGGTATTGATCTGGAAATGTCGGATGGTGAATTTGTCGCGTTTCTGGGGCCATCTGGCTGTGGCAAAACGACCACCTTGCGCATGATTGCCGGACTGGAAATACCGGACAGCGGGATGATTGCTATCGGTGACCGCGAGGTGACGCAGATGCAACCGCGTGACCGCGATGTGGCGATGGTTTTTCAAGACTATGCGCTTTACCCGCACATGACCATTGGTGAGAACATTGGCTATCCGCTCAAAGTGCGCAGCATTAGCAAGCAAGAGATCAACCAGCGCGTTGCCGAAGTGGCAA
>CAZBPB010000105.1:0-3951 GCA_964493565.1 uncultured Pleurocapsa sp.
CTTCCCAGGGATATACGTAATATTTGGCGAAGGTGATGTCATTAGCATCAGGTTTAAAGTAAACCTGATTCGCCGTGTTACCGCAAGGCTTTCCGATACAGTTGAAGGATCAAAAACCGCCGGAAAGCGGGTTCACTCTCCGGCGGTTCAGTCAATCTGATTGATTGAACTACAACGACCTAGTTGCGACCGTGCCCGTTCATCGAAGCAACAGTCATCTTGCCCTTGTGATTTGACGGGGTGATGGTTTCACCACTGTAATCGGGTTCCAGCGTCTGCAGCGTGGTCAAGATGTGCAGGAAGGTTTCAAAGTCATCGCCATCGAAGAGGGCGCGAATCTGCTTATCGAGAGCAGCGCTGGTGGTCACCACTTCTTCACGTAACTTTTCGGCTTCCTTCGTCAAGTAAATATGGACTGCACGGCGGTCGGTTGGGTCCGGGCGGCGTTCGATCAACCCCTTCTGCTGAAGCTTGTCCAGATTCGGGGTGAAAGAAGTTGCTGCGCGGCCAACGGCACGCGCCAATTCTGAGGCATGCTGCCCGTCACGTTCATACAGGGCGCGCAGGATATACCACTCTATGATGGTTAGCCCCTGCGGCTGTGCAACACTGCCAAACAACTGATCAAGGTTGCGCAGGGCAATATCGAGATTACACCACACAGAGCCATTAAAGCGAAGTTGCGTTGTTTGTACCATTTGATTTACCGTGTACAACTATATACTTCCAGATGATATAATGAAGTTTATCACAAGTATGATTTTTAACCAAGTCTAAAACGTTTAATAGTACCTTTAGAGTAAAGATATCGTAGGTTTTCTACAGAAGAATAAATTTTACTATTTAACACGGGTTAATTATCAATTATTCTATTTTGCCTGATACGTCTTTCGTATTGCTACATAATAGAAAAAATTAATATGGACTTGTAATATTATTCTTCACAATCGCCTGCCCTACGTTATTTGATTGGATGTAGTATGTCAGAGCAAGATCAGCGAAATATTTAGTGTTCCTAAGAATTTCACTAGTAAATTTTGGAGCGAACCAGCCGCTATATTAGTCCCCCGCAGGGCTGGTTTCCGGAATGATCTCCTGACGCGATCCAAGTGTTTGCAACATGATCACGCTGATCACAATCACAATGCCACCGAGCCACTGGATTGGCTGCATGGTCTGGTTGAGGAAAACCATCGCCAAAAGGGCGGTCAAGAGGGGTTCAAATGAGCCAACCACAGCCGCGCGAGATGCGCCGAGCAGTTGAATGCCACGATTGATCGAGAATACTGGCAGTACCGTACTGATACTGGCAAGCCCTATTAGCGCCAAAAACGCAGCCCCCGATGATGGTAACTGGAGACCCCTCACAAGCGAAATTACCAGCAGGGTGATTAACGCCCCGGTACAAGTAAGCGCACTGGCGGCGAATAACGCCTTTTGCCCTCGCAGCATTTTCGCGCTCAAGATGAAGTAGATGGCAACGATGACCGCGTTGAACAACGCCAGTACCACACCGGTGAAGTTCTCTCCAGAAAGGCCGGCGCTAAAATCTGGAGCGGTTAACGCCACACCGACCAATGTGAGCAGTACGGCAAACCAGCCCCAACCAGACATGCGTTCGCCTAACACCAGCATGATCAGAGCAACTATCGCAGGATAGGTATAGAAGATAACGACATAAGTTCCAGCTGGAATTAAATCCAGCCCGACAAACGCGGCTAGCGCGGCCAGCGCCAGCAGCAGCCCCATCACCATCAATTTTGCACGCGGCAGCCGCTGTTGAAGTTGATTTCCGCCCTTTTTCCTCTCAAAGAATCCAGCCAGTATCCAGAGAACCGGCGTCGCAAGGGCATAGCGCAGCAGCGCAATATCCAGCGCAGTCAATCCGGAATTGAGCAGGATATCGGTGAATATTGGCAAGCAGGAATAGCCAGTTACAGCGAGGGCGATAAAAACAAAGCCTTGTTGGTTGCGCGTCATTTATATACTCATGAAAAGAAGGGCGCGGCACGCCCTTCTCAAGTCTTACAAACCGGAGTAGTTGTGGTCAGGGTACGATGGTGGCTACCAGCGCAACATGATCGGTCAAGCCAGTGATCAAGATAGGCAGAATACCGATCAAGAGGGTTCCGCCAAAAGCGATTGCGGTCGCCCATTGTACACCGGGAGTATATCCGGGCGCGGGGTCTTCAGAGCTGGTTTCAGCGTCGCGCAGATACATGTTCACGATTATACGGATGTAGTAATAACCGCTGATGACACTGGTGAGAACACCGATAACTGCCAACCAGATTAGACCAGCTTCGAGCGTAGCCGAGAACACAAAGGCTTTGCCGATAAAACCACTGGTCAGCGGAACACCAATCAAACTGAGCATAAAGATTGCCATCATGATGGCCAAAGCGGGGCGCGATTTGCTAAGCCCGACGAAATCTTCGAGGTCGGAACCACCGTTGACCCGCTCGACACCAATCGCCACTGCAAATGCACCGAGATTGGTGAACATGTAAGCCACCAGATAGACCAGTGCCGCGCGGGCAGCCTGATTTTCAACACCGGGCGTACCAGCAGCAGCAACAGCCATCAGTATATAGCCGGCGTTGGCAATAGAAGAATAGGCCAACAAACGCTTCACGTTGGTCTGAGCGATGGCAATGATATTACCGACGATGACGGTCAAGGCGGCAACGATAGCGATGATATTTTGCCACAGCGCAGGATCGCCCTGAACAAACGTGAGCGATGACATGCCAACAATCAAAATACGCAGCAGCGCACCAAAACCACCGATCTTGGCAGCCACGCTCATGAACGCAGTCACGGGCGTTGGCGCGCCTTCGTACACGTCAGGCGTCCATTCATGGAAAGGCACAGCCGCAACCTTGAAGCCAAGCCCGACCACCAGCAGTCCTGCGCCAAGTACAAGGAAATACTGCATACTGTCATTGGCGGCAACAACCTGAGCAACTGCGGTATAAATCTCGTTGAGATTGGTCGTCCCCGTTGCGCCATAAACCATAGCCGCGCCAAAAACGTAGAAGGCGCTGGCGAACGCGCCTAGCAGGAAGTATTTCAAACCGGCTTCTTCCGAGTGAAGATCCGGGGCGCGGAAGGCTGCCAATACATACAGCGGAATGCTCAAAAGCTCCAACGCCACAAAGATCATGATCAGATCGTTGGCGGCAACCATGAACATGACACCGGCGGTCACAAAGAGCATCAACACATAATACTCACCGCGCTCAATGTTGACACGCTTCAAGTAGTCTATGCTCAGCAAAATTGTGATAAAGGCTGTTGCCAGCACCACAAGGTTGAGAAAACCTGTGAACTGATCGGCAACGTACATGCCCATGAAGCTATCGCCGGTCTGGTTGTAGACAGCCAGACTCGCGACAAAAGCGACGGCAAGGCTTGCTGCTGCCAGCCCCGCCGTAATCACCTTGCGATTCTTAGGGACAGCTAGATCTATCAGCAACAGAATACAGGCCCACGCCGCCACGATAATCGCGGGCAGCGCGGCACCTATATTGAGGCTTTCAAACGAAGGGATTTCAAGCATGGATATGTCCCTTTATTCGCCCGTCTGCGCTTCCGGCAGCTGCGCGATTGTGGTTACAGCATTTTCAGGAGCAACCTGCTCAACAAGATATTCGACAGTTGTATCCGATGGCTTCATGAAGATGTACGGCTGAATACCAATCAAGACAATCAGAACTAGAATTGGCACCAGAACGGCAATTTCATTCCATTCAAGCTTGGGCAGGTGCCGGTTTTCTTCCTTATTCAACTCGCCCATGAAAATCTTCTGGAAGAAGTAGAGCATATAGATTGCGGCAAGAATGATACCCAGCGCGGCAATCAGTGAGTAGAACAGGCCGAGGATTGTGCTGCCAATAGAGCCTAGCAGGATGGTGAACTCACCTATAAAGCCGTTCAGGCCGGGCATGC
>CAZBPB010000105.1:3987-10514 GCA_964493565.1 uncultured Pleurocapsa sp.
GAAATTGCGCCGAGCAGCGGCATTGATTTCCAGAGGCCACCATAGGCAGACAGTTCTTTGGTGTGGCGACGTTCGTAGAGCATACCGACGATCAAGAAGAGGGCGCCGGTGCTGATACCGTGATTGACCATCTGGATAATCGCGCCCTGAATACCGGCAGCATTAAGCGCGAAGATACCGAGAACAATAAAGCCCATGTGGCTGACGGAGGAGTACGCCACCAGCTTTTTCATATCGGTCTGGGCGAAGCTGACCCACGCGCCGTAAATGATGCCGATTATCGCAAGTACGGCGATAATGGGTGCCCAGGCTACGCTGGCTTCAGGGAACAACGGCAGGCAAAAACGGAGCATACCGTAAGTACCCATCTTGAGCAGGACGGCTGCCAGAATGACGGAACCAGCCGTTGGCGCCTGTACGTGCGCATCTGGCAGCCAGGAGTGCAGCGGCCAGACTGGCACTTTGATAGCGAAGGCGATGAAGAAGCCTAAGAACAAGACTGCCTGCGTACTGAACAGGTCACTGAAGGGAAATACGATGCTGCCATTCTGAATACCTACGGTGATTTCAGGAACAGCAAAGGTGCCAGCATTAACGCCAACATAAAGCAGCGCCAGCAGCATGAGCACCGAACCGGCCATCGTATAGAGGAAGAACTTGACGGATGCGTATACGCGCTGTTCGCCGCCCCATATACCGATGAGGAAGTACATTGGCACCAGCGTAACTTCCCAGAAAACGAAGAAGATAATCAGGTCTTGCGCCACGAATACGCCGATCATGGCAAATTCGAGTAGGAGCATGAACATGTAGTACAGTTTTTCGCGACCACGTTCCTGGATGATATGCGCGCTGAACGAAGCCAGCACAGCAATCGGCATCATGAAAGTGGTCAGGATGATGAGGATCAGGTTCAGCCCATCAACGCCCACGTAATAGCTGATGCCATACTGCGGCAGCCAATCTGCCCGCTGTACAAGCTGAAGCGCAGGGCTGCTTGAGTCGTAACCTGCCCACAATAGAAGTGACATGACGAAGGTGACAAGCGTTGTCCCCAACGTCAAATACCGAATATTGCGGCTCTGACCATTTGGCACGAAGAGCAGGATAAAAAACCCGATCAGTGGTAGAAAGAGCACCACTGTAACGAGTGACAGACCGGTATTTTCCATAACTTTCTCTCCGCCCAGTTAGCCGCGCTGCAGAAGCGGCAGCAAAATCACCAGAATTACCAGCACTACGCCAACCAAAAAGGTGAGTGCATAGGTACGAACATAGCCTGTTTGCATATGTCGCAATTCACCGCTAACCCATTTTGTAACGCGGCCAACGCCGTTTACAGCGCCGTCAATAATGCCAAGATCGACCGGCTTGCTGAGGAAGCGCGCTACTGCGTTAAAACCTCTGACCAGCACCTGATCGTGAAAATAATCGTGCAGGAAACGCCAGTCAACCACATTGGCAAGAAACTCCGCAGCCAACTCAAATGGCCGGACAAACACCCGCCCGTAGAACTGATCCCAGTACATGCGCGCATTGGCGAACGACCAGAATGGCGCAGTTGAAGGTATAAGCTCCAGCGGATCGTGGCCCGTTTCAATGATCTGACGGTGCTTATAGATATTGTGGGCAACGATGAAAGCGCCGACTGAAACAACGGTTGCCATGATTGCAATCAGCGGCTGGAACTGGCCTACATGCGCGTACGCAACTGAATATTCCAGGCGGCTGGTGAACAGATGCGCGCCGAACCAATCGTCAAACCACAACACATCCGCAGGCGTGTTGAGGAAACCGGTAAAAATGCTGCAAACAGCAAGCACGATCAACGGGATGGTGATTAAGCGACCATTCTCAGGGGCATGGGCAGCGGCTTCGGTGCGCGGGGTGCCGAGGAATACCAGTTCGATTTGACGCCACATATAGAACGCAGTAAAACCTGCGGCAATCAACAGCGCGCCGAAAACGATGTAGCCTGACAACTTGTTATCGAGAATACCCGCCAACCAGGCATCGGCCAGCAGCTCATCTTTTGACCAGAAGCCCGCCAACGGGAAGATGCCGGCAAGCGCCAGAGTACCGGCAATGTATGTCCAGAAAGTGATAGGCAGACGCTTACGCAAGCCACCCATGTTGCGCATATCCTGCGGGTCAAACGGCTCTTCATGGGCATGTTCGTCGTGTCCGTGCGCATCATGACCCTGTTCGTCATCGTGCCCATGCGCGTGGGCGTGATGATGACCGTGTTCAACCGCATGAATAACCGAACCGCTGCCGAGGAATAGCAGCGCCTTGAAGAACGCATGCGTGACCAGATGGAACATGGCAGCGCCATACGCGCCCACACCGACCAGCGCAACCATAAAACCAAGCTGACTGACGGTAGAATATGCGAGAACGCGCTTAATATCCCACTGACCGATGCCGATATAGCCGCCAACAATCGCGGTTGCAGCGCCGATGAGGGCAACGACAAAAGAGGTGAACTCAGCGTGATGGAACATCACATTCGAGCGCACCATGATGTAAACGCCAGCAGTGACCATGGTCGCAGCGTGGATAAGCGCGCTGGCAGGTGTTGGGCCAGCCATTGCATCCGGAAGCCAGGTAAACAGCGGTATCTGAGCGGATTTACCCGCTACGCCTAAGACCAGAAACAGCGTGATGATGGTCAACCATGTCGTAAACGGCATGGTAAAGGGGCCAATGGTGATTTCACGATCTTCCGCTATAAAGCGTTCAGTTTGATTGAATACACCGAGTTGTTCGGTGGCGATGTGGTCATTATTGGTATACACAGGCTGAGCCGGGGCAGCGTGATCGTCTTCGGCAGCATGTTCATCGGCGGCGGCGTGTTCGCCTTCAGACGCCGCTTCGCCATGCTCGCCATCCTGAGCGAAGTTAACGATGGGCTTATGCGCGCCTTCTTCAGCAGATTCTTCTTCGTGACTGGCCCCATCTGAAGCATTAGCCGTGTCGCCATGACCACCGGATTCGGCGAGGTGCACGTTGACGACTTCCTGCGGAGTGTAGTAATCGAGCGTACCAAACGTCCAGAACATCAGGAGCATGCTCATAACCACGCCGAAATCGCCGATGCGGTTGAGCACCATCGCTTTGCGGGCGGCCATACTATTGCGCCAACCCACGCCGTGCGCCCGGTCAAACCAGAAGCCGACAAGCAGGAACGAACAAAGCCCCACGCCTTCCCAACCGACAAACATCATCAGGTAATTGTTGGCCGTGACCAGTACCAACATGAAGGCAAGAAACATATTCAGATAAGCAAAATAGCGGTGAAAGCGTTCGTCGCCGCGCATGTAGCCGATGGAGTAGATATGGATGAGCGAGCCGATGCCGGTGATAATCAGCATCATGGTTACGCTTAGCGTGTCTACACGGAACTGCCAGGGAATATAGACATTCCCAGAAGGGAGCACCAACCAACCATCTAGCAACGGCGGGTTGACAATCGCGGCCTGAAAGTTACTTTGTTCGAGATAAATTGCCAGCAGCACCGCAACGCCGAAAGCCAGAGAAGATGCTACAGTGGCGACTAGCCCCACCCACTTCTCGCCCACCTTTGCGCCCCAGATAACATTAAAGAGCGCCCCCAGGGCGGGGATGAGGATAATGAGTGGTACGAGCTGAGGATAATTTTCCATATTTGTTCCTTCGGCAGCGCGCCTAAGTGCAAAGGCCGCGTTCCGTTATCCTTTCATCTCGTGGAGTTCGTCAATATTGATGCTGCGTTTGGTCCGGAAAATAGTCACAATCAACGCCAGCCCAACCGCAACTTCCGCAGCCGCCACAGTGATGACAAAGAACACAAACAATTGACCGGTATCATTTGCCCAATGGCTGGCAAACGCCACTAAGGCGAGGTTTGCAGCATTCAGCATCAATTCGACAGACATAAAGACGAGAATAGCGTTGCGTCGCAGCAGCACGCCCAATGCGCCAAGCGTGAACAGAACGATGCTGAGCATAATGTAAGATTCAGTCTGAACAACCATAACTCTCTCCGTCAGCGCCCCAACGCCGCCGCTAGTTCGCGGGTTCCGCTTCTGTTTCAGAATCAGGGGTTGGCTGAGGAAGCTGCGGTACATCTTCCTCTACAACGTCCTGCCCAACCTGTGCCGCGATTACATTGGTGAGCGAACGGCTAACCTTGCGCCGCTGCTGTATCTTGCGTAGGGGCTTCATCTCACGCTGCGTAATCACAATCGCGCCGACCATGGATGCCAGCAAAAGCAGCCCCAGAACCTGGAACGGCAGCATGAACTGGGTAAATAACGAGTAGCCAATGGCGCGCGGGCTACCAAATTCTGGCTGTGCCGGCGCAGAGACAACCATAGGCAGAATGCGCGAGTCGGTTTCAGTCAGGATTTCGTCTGCGAGGACGATCAGATTATTCTGTTCGCTGCGGATCGAGAGATCGGTCAAGTCAACAAGCGCAACAGACGCATTATCGCCGCGAACAATGCGCCAGTTAACCTCACCTGTAGGAACTTCGACACTGGCAACGGTATTTGCTGGCAGGTTGGCGATGATGGTATTGACGTATTCATCGGTGGTGGTGTCCAAAGAGTGCGCATCCACCATGTTGACCGATTCTGTCCCTGTGATGGCGTTAAATACCGTCACGCGACTGTTGCCATCTTGCGTCACTGAAGAGAAGTTCTGACTTACAAGCGTGACTTCAGGCATCTCCCCGGTACCATGCGCTACGATATTGGTAACTTCGCCCTGCGTAGAAGTAAAAACAGCAGTGACTTCACCACCGGACGCGGGGCGTACACTCACCATGTATTGACCGGGATCAAACCGGGAGAACGCAGTTGCCTGACCAAACGGCAGGTCATCAGCGACAAGGGCGCTGCCTACATAGACATCAATCGGGCCACTATTGGCGGCATTTACAACGCGCACTTCCGCAGGCGCAGGCGTGGGGGTTTTATCGTCAATATTCCCTTGAATCGTTGCGATGCCAACGACAAAGAGCAAGCCGAGAGCCAGAGCTAACGCAACCGGCGTGAACCAGCGAAAGCGGCTTGTGGCGGGGCCGGGATCAACAGTTCCCAGCTTTTCTGCCCCAAGAAGCATGATCACGAATAAGAACAGCACCATAATCGCGCCGGCATAAACCGTGATCTGGATCATCGCCAGGAACGGCGAATTCAGCATCAGGAACAGCAGCGCGATGCTGACCATCGTCACGATCAAAAAGAGCGCGCTGTGAACAGCGTTCTCGCTCAATAGCATCATGACGGCTGCGACTACTGCTATCACGCCGGCAATGATGAATAATTCTGTCATTGTCGAACAATCCTATCGGGCGCAATCGTCCTTGTGCAGTTTAACACAAACGCACCTCAAGTTCAAAAATCACGAACGCCCAGAACGAGCGAAAATCACCAATAAATTTACAAAGAAAAAGCACCCTGTACATCCCGCCAACAAGGGTGCTTTTTCGCAACCGCTTTCATTAGCGCGGGTTCTCCATATCGGGAATGGAGCGGGTATAAACGCCGGGTTCAACCTCACGTGGCGTGCTCGCCGCGCCTTCAGCGGGCGGGTCAATCAGCATATCTTTGACGAAAATCGCATCATCACGGTCAGTAAAGCTGAGTTGATGCTCATGACCAAGCTGAATAGCTTGTGTCGGGCAGGCATCTTCACAGTAACCACAGAAAATACAGCGCAGCATGTTGATTTCGTAGGTCTTAGCGTAACGCTCACCGGGGCTGTAACGCTCCTCGTCAGTGTTTTCAGCAGCTTCCACCCAGATGGCATCTGCGGGGCAAGCAGCGGCACAGAGCGAGCAACCGATGCATTTTTCGAGGCCGTTCTCATAGCGACGCAGATGATGACGCCCCTTATAACGCTCATTAAAGGGCTTCACTTCTTCCGGGTATTGAAGTGTGATCGGCTCTTCGAGAACGTGTTTGAACGTGGTTGCGAAACCGCGCAAAATGTTCATAGCTTACCCTTTGTATCTCTTCACAAAGCCGTTATTGTGCCGCATCGGTGCCATCGGAAGGCACAATCGCAGTCTCTTCACTGGCAGCCGGAGATGGCTTCTCTGGCGCAAGTTGAGCCAACCTATCAAGCAATCTCAACAAACTGTTATAAAGTACGATTGGTATTGCAATCAAGGCGCCCACTATCTGAACAAGCGCGTAACCGACCCCGCCGCGCTCGCCGGTAATTATCGGGTCGCTTGCAAGGTCAGGTTCTTCTGCCTGTTCCGGCTGCTTCTCACCGCCGCGCCGCGTAAGTATGAAACCACCGACCAGCACAATCAGCAGCACAACAGCGGAGAACACACCATAGGCTACAGGCGAACCAATTGAGTCGCCGATTAAGATAGCAACCGCCGTCCACCCAACAGCAACCATAGCCAGCGGAAGCATGACTTTCCAGCCCAAAGCCATCAGGCGGTCATAACGAATACGGGGCAGCGTGGCGCGAATCCAGATCATTATAAACAGGAAGATCAGAATTTTGCCTAGCAAGACGAGCGG
>CAZBPB010000106.1:0-6449 GCA_964493565.1 uncultured Pleurocapsa sp.
ACGCCGACGCCTAAAATTCCGGACTGCGGCTGGTTGATGATTGGCGTCGCCGTCAGGCTGCCCCCCACGCCATGATTGCTGATGGTGAACGTGCCGCCCTGCGTTTCATCAGGCTTCAGGCTTTTTGCCCGTGCGCGCGCCGCCAGATCGTTAATCGCTCGCGCCAGTCCCTGTAAATTTAGTTCTCCCGCGTGGCGAATCACCGGTACTATCAGCCCCTCATCCACAGATACCGCGATGCCTAGATTAACGGCGCGTGGTTTGAAAATCCCATCTTTATCCCAGCGCGCATTCAACATTGGCACCATTTGCAGCGCATGGATAGTTCCCGCCGCAAAGTAAGCAGTCAACGTCAGATTGATTCCCTGACGGGCAAAACTATCTTTATTCGCCGCGCGATGTGCCAGCACCGCCGATAGATCGATCTCGAAAATAGTCGTTACATGCGGTGCGGTATCCACGCTGCGGCGCATATGCTCGGCAATTGACCGCCGCATCGCCGTCAATGGCACCAGTTCACCTTCGCTGGCTGGCGGCACAGCTTCAACCGGATGCAGCCGTGTTGACGTTTTTGACCCGGTGGCGGCGTCGCTGACAGTACCCGCTAATTCTGATCTTTCCAATTTGGCGCTCTGCTCCGCTCCTCCTGAGTGGATATTCCCGTATTCCACCGTCGGCTTGAACAAATCGCCTGTGCCCGGCTGCTCCCATGGCGGCAAATCAGGCATTTCGTTATTTACTGCATCTCCCTTTGATGTTTGTGAGAGCGCAGCATGTCCTGCCCTATTCGGAGTTTTGGCTTCCTGTTCCAGCCATGCCTCAACATCCTTCTTGGTCACCCTCCCACCGCGCCCGGTACCCGTAATCTGCGCTAAATCGAGTTCATATTCCGCCGCCATCCGCGCCACCACCGGCGTGATATGTGCGGTATGTCCGTTAGCCGCCCCATTTCCGGTTAAGGCATGTCCCTCTGAAGTATGCGCCTTCTTTGCGTGTTCTGTGGATGAGAGGGTGAGGGGCTGCTCATCCGCCTTACCGATCAAAGCCAGCAGCGTGCCCCGTTCAACCGTACTGCCTTCCTGCACCAGAATTTGCAGCACCACGCCATCAGCGGGCGCTGGTATTTCCGTTTCTACTTTATCAGTGCTGATCTCTAGCAGCGGCTCAAACTCCTCAACGCGCTCACCTTCACGCTTCAGCCACTTGCTGACCGTACCTTCAACCACGCTCTCGCCCAACTGCGGCATGATGACCTGTGTAGGCATAGCAACTCCTTTAAGTTAAAAGTGGTCGCCTCATGCTTCTACTTTTAACTTTCACTTTTTTAGCTTAAACCGGCGCTAATATCCCGCCAACTCACGAATCGCTTCGGTAATCTTGTCGGGATTCGGCATAAAAAATTCCTGCATCCCGTGATTAAACGGCACGCCCGGAACGTCCGGCCCGGTCAAGCGGCGCACCGGCGCATCCAGAAATTCAAAACCATCGTCGGCCAGCAGCGCCGCTACCTCCGCGCCATAGCCCATCGTGCGATTATCTTCGTACACAATCAGCGCCTTGCCGGTTTTTTGTACGCTGGCAAGAATCGACTCTTTATCCACAGGCAGCAGCGTTCGCAGATCGATCACTTCAGCATCAATACCATCCTGCTCTGCCGCCTGTTCGGCAGCAATTACGGCATAATGCGCCATCATGCCGTAAGCAAAGACCGAAAGATCGCGCCCTTCGCGGGCAACTCGCGCCTTGCCAATCGGTGTCAAATAATCGCCATCAGGCACATCGCCCTTAATCGCGCGGTAACCTTTCTTCGGTTCAAAAAACAGTACCGGGTTGGGATCGCGCACCGCGCTTTTCAGCAGTCCTTTGGCGTCTTCCGGCGTCGCGGGGATTACGATCTTCAAGCCGGGACAGTGTGCGAAGAAGGCTTCCACACTCTGGCTGTGATACAACCCGCCGGCGATGCCACCGCCATACGGACAGCGAATCACCATTGGCACCCGCCATTCACCATTCGAGCGGTAATACATCTTCGCCGCCTCGTTCACGATCTGGTTGAACGCCGGATGAATGAAATCAGCAAACTGAATTTCGCAGATCGGGCGTAAATCCGCCAGCGCCGCGCCGATGCCCACCGCCACGATGCTCAGTTCCGCCAGCGGCGAATCCACCACCCGCGTCCCACCATATTTGTCATACAATCCCTGCGACGCGCGAAATACGCCGCCGCGCGGCCCAACATCTTCGCCGGTTAGAAATACGCGCTCATCACGCGCCATTTCTTCGTCCATGCCTGCGCGAATCGCATCAATCAACGTCATTGTGGTCATCAGCTACCCTTCCAGCGGCGCATACACATCGCCAAGCGCAGCTTCCGGCGCGGGATCAGGCGCAGCCTCAGCCGCCGCCTGTGCCTGTGCAACTTCGGCTTTCACTTCAGCTTCCAATTCCTGAACGCGGGAATCGGTCAAAATTTGTTCTTCAAGCAGCCAGTTCTGGAATCGCAAAATCGGGTCTTTCCCCTTCCATTCGGCAACTTCTTCGCGGCTTCGATAACTGCGGTCGTCATCGTCAGATGAATGAGGCACAAGGCGATAGGTTTTGGCTTCGATGAGCGTTGCGCCTTCGCCGCTGTATGCGCGCTGGACAGCTTCATGGGCCACGTCGTAAACCGCCAACAGGTCGTTGCCATCCACCACCACGCCATGAACGCCGTAAGCCGCCGCGCGGTCTGCCACGTCGCGTACCGCCATTTGTTGATTCACGTTCACTGAGATTGCGTATATATTGTTCTGCACGACGCAGATAAATGGCAGTTTATGCACGCCTGCCCAGTTCATACCCTCATGCCATTCTCCTTGACTGGTGGAGCCTTCGCCTAAACAGGTCAGCGCCAGTCGCGGTTGGGTGGCGTCGTTAGGATCTGCCAGACCAAGCTGCTGCCGGTATTTGATGGCAAATGCCAGCCCTGCCGCCTGCGGCACCTGCGTAGCGACCGGCGCGCTGCCGGTGATGATATTCAGCGCCTTGCTGCTGAAGTGGCTGGGCATTTGCCTGCCGCCGCTGGAATATTCATCTTGTTTGGCGTACAGGCTCATCATGAAATCTGTGGGGGTAATACCTATAGCAAGGGAGAGCGCGAGATCGCGGTAATAGGGGTGAACGTAATCTACGGTGCGGTTGATGGCATACGCTGTGCCAACTTGCGCCGCTTCGTGCCCCATCGCGCTCATGTGAAAGGCGATCTTGCCCTGACGATGAAGCGCCCAACTGCGCTCATCTAGGCGGCGGCTGAGCAGCATCACCCTATACATTTCGATGAGGGTGGTCTCGCCCAACCGCGCCGCCGCCCGCTCCTGTTGCGCTGCGGACATTGGTACTCCTTTGTCTAAAAAACGATTCTTCCAGATAAGGTTTAATCGCTACCCGCTAAAGTAGCCATACATACATAGGTATCGGGTTATACCTGATTTATGCCATTTGCCCGCACCTTATTATCTAAAGTATACAACCACAAAATGACGATCTCCTGAGAATCAAAAAACTGGCGTGATCTGCAACGACCCGATCACGCCGGTTTTTCTAGCGTTGAACCACTGTATTGTTACTGCGTTTCCAGCGTGTGGGTCGTAATGTCAACGCCTGCGCGCAGTTCCTTTTCATACAGGTCGAAGCGCTGCCAGACGTACATTCCCGCATTTTCATACAGCGCAACCGCGCCGGTCAGGTTGCTGGCATCTACCCCTAGCCCAACGCCTTTCTTGCCGCGCCGATACATCTCATTGAAGGCAGTAAGCAGTAATGCTCTCCCCAATCCATGTTTGCGGTATTCACGTTTCACTGCCAGCGTAGACACCCAACCACAATCCTCATTATCCGCAAATTTAGGCTCACACAGGCAAATGCCAGCAAGATCATCCCCTGAAAATGCCAGCCACCACAGCGACGGATCGTAATCCTGCCAGTAGTGCATCCAGTGCTGGAAATCCTCTTCAAAGGGGCGCTCAATGTACCCGAAGTGATCCTCAAAACTCTTACGTCCGGTCATCCTCACAACACGCTCATCCTGACCGGGCACTGCATTACGAATCATGAAGCCATCAGGGATAACCGGTACTTGTGGCGGCTCGGTTAGATCTACTTTCATGCGATAGCTGTGGCGAATCAGTTCAAGCCCGCTGCGCTCCAAGAGAGGTTGGTAGTAACGCACATCCTGTTGATAAGTAAATGCCCGCAAAGCCACCCGCGCTTCCGGCGGCGCTTTCTCAATCATTTCGCGGGCGCGCATCTCCACCCACTCAACCAGCGACTCGCCTAAGGTAGTGCGCTCGTACTCAGGATGCACATACACATCCAGCCACAATGTCACCGGCGGATCTTGTGGATAGAACTCGGCAAGTCCAACAATTTGCCCATCTTCGGTTTCTACAAGACGTGAGTTGGCTTCCAGATCGGTCTCTGGATCGTTCCAATCATTGCGCACCTCTTCAAGACTCACGTCGGCTTCCCCGGTCAGCAAAAGCGCATACGAGTTTTTGAACGCAACTACCGCTTCCAGGTCTTCCATGCGCTCAGGGCGCATACGTAAATTCTCAGCAATTGAAAACATAAACTTCTCCCCGGATAACGGGTTATAAAGGGTCATAACAGCTTATGCAGTGTAATGAGTATTCATTGGTTTTGTCAAGCATGTTGTCGTATTCGCGAAGTGTCTAGTTCAATGAGTCTGCATAAATGTCCTCAAGCCGCGTCCGGAGAGGGTGTGTAGGGGCGGTTCGCGAACAAGCCCTTTAGCCAGCGCGTCAGAGACATGAATAGCTTCCCTGTCTATAATTTCAACTATTCAAACGCCTTCTCAGATGAGCATGTGACCCTTCTGTAGGAGCGCAGCGTGCTGCACCCTTTGGATGTCCCCTTAAACGCTTCAATTCACTTTTTCGAGAGAAGAATTTTGCAGCCATATGGTTGGCAGTTTGGATACCTCTAAACAGAACACGTGTGCTATCCTAAAATCACAGTTCATATGCAGAGGCACATCCCATGTCCCGCTTACCCACCCCAACCATCCAGTTCCCGTCCTTCTCCCCTCGCCGTGTACGGAGAGAGGCCGGGGGTGAGGTTCTAAAACCACATCTCCACGCAAGCAGGGCAAGGGGTGAGGTCATAACCTCCGCTGCCAAACTTGCGCCAACTCTCCCGTCGTTTGGCGACAAGAAAATTGTTTCGCCGCCGCCATCGCCAATCTACGCGGGGTTTGTCACCCATCGCCATGAAGGTTGTGGCGCGCGCTCCCGCTAACCGCGACTCGCCTGATGGACACTCCCATAAGACGGAAATTTACGCCTGAAACTTTCAATTACAATCGTTCATAAAACAGGATATACTAAACCTCTCGAACAAAGTTGAACGATTGAAAGGTTTTGAACATGGTCGGTGCAGCACTCCCTGTTACTACAACGACCGGGGCTGAAGATGTGATGTGGGATCTTTCAGTTTTTTACTCCGGTATTGATGATCCAGCAATACAGGCCGACATGGAAAAGTCGCTGGCATGGGCCACAGCATTTGCCGAGAAATATCGCGGGCGGGTGAAAGAACTGAATGCGGCTGAACTGGCTATGGCTGCTGAGGAGCAGGATGCGCTTTACGATCTCGCCATCCGTTTGGATGCTTACGCTTCACTGCTCTATTCTACGGACACCACCAATCAGGAATATGGCGCACTGCTGCAAAAAGCCGAGGAGTTCTTCTCCGAACTTAGCCAGAAGATCCTCTTTTTCGGTCTGGAATGGAAGGCAGTTGATGAGGAAACCGCCAAATCACGCCTGAGCGATCCGGGTATCGGCATTTACGCGCATGCTTTCGAGAGCGATTTACGTTATAAGCCATATACTCTGTCCGAGCCAGAAGAACAGATATTGGTGGACAAGGCAGTAACAGGACGCAACTCGTGGACACGCCTGTTTACCCAACTGAACAGCTCCATGCGTTATGACTATCGCGGCGAAAAGCTGAACCAGTCGCAAATTATGAAGATCGGCTATGACCCGGATCGTTCTGCCCGTCTGGATTCGGCTAATGCCGTCACCAATACACTGCGTGAATACAGCATGCAGACCACGTTCATCTTCAATGTGCTGGCGGCGGACAAAGCGAGTGATGACAAGCGGCGCAGCTACCCATCATGGATTTCTTCGCGCAACCTCTCAAACAAGGCGCCGGATGCCGTAGTGGATGCGCTGGTGAAGGCGATTACCTCAAATTACGACATCGTTCATCGCCATTACAGCCTGAAGCGCAAGCTGTTGGGATTAGATGAACTGTTTGAATATGACCGTTATGCCCCACTGCCGATTGCCGCTGGAGGACGTGATTATTCATGGTCTGAAGCGCATGACATTGTGAGTAAGGCATACAGCGCATTCAGCCCTAAGCTGGGAAGCGTCGTCGCA
>CAZBPB010000106.1:6459-10497 GCA_964493565.1 uncultured Pleurocapsa sp.
TGATGAAAACTGGATTCACGCTGCTTTGCTGCCTAACAAGCGCGGCGGTGCGTTTGCTTCACCCAGCACACCGTCTACGCATCCCTTCGTTTTCCTGAATTACACCGGTAAGGGTCGTGATGTGTCTACGCTGGCACACGAACTTGGTCACGGCGTGCATATGTATCTTTCTGGCGAAAAGCAGCCGATCTCTTACTTCTACACACCCCTGACCACCGCCGAAATGGCTTCAGTATTTGGCGAAATGCTGGTTTTTGACGACCTGATAAATGCCGAACCTGACCCGGCAGCCCGGCTGGCGATGCAGGCTAACAAGCTAGAAGACAGCTTCGCTACAGTGTTCCGCCAGACCTCGATGAACCGTTTTGAGGACGGCTATCACACTGCCCGGCGTACGGAAGGTGAACTTTCAACCGCGCGCATCAGCGAAATCTGGATGGAAACCCAGCGGGCAATGTTTGGCGACAGCGTTACCCTACGTGAGGAATACGGCATCTGGTGGAGTTATATTCCCCATTTTCTGAACACTCCCGGCTATGTATACGCCTATTCATTCGGTGAACTGCTGGTGCTGGCGTTGTTCAACCTGTATCAGAAGCGCGGAGCAGAATTTGTGCCGCAGTATCTGGAAGTACTCGGAGCTGGCGACAGCGATTATCCGGAGAATATTCTGGCAAAAGCGGGCGTGAACCTCTCTGATCCGAATTTCTGGAACGAAGGCTTGCAAATTCTTCGCGCTCAGGTTGACCGTGAAGAAGCGCTGGCAAAAGAAGTATTTCCAGAGAAGTTCTAGGTTCGATTGAATCTAGATTAGCGAAAGGGCGAGGCTGTGCGTAGCCTCGCCCTTTCGATTCGTGAAGATGAAGTAGTTCCCCGCGTTTTCGATATAATTTTCAGATTGTTTTGAGCGCGTGGAGGCCGCGATTGAAAGGCGCACTCCCGAGTCCGGCTGTTTGCGGCTTGCGCTATACTTCTGGTGTTATTTTCCAAAGCTCACAAAAGTGATTACCATGCGTTTGAAGATGATTTTTCTTCTGATTGTGCTTGTGCTTGCCGCCTGCTCTGACGCTGCGCCCACAAATACACCTGAGCCGGTGGCTTTACCTACAGAAGCTGCTATTGAGGCTACCCCACTGCCGCCAACAGCGATTGATTTTGAGGGACTGCACGAGACGATTACGGGTTCCGGTTTACCACGTCTTGGCTATGACAATGCTCCGGTAACGGTGGCGCTTTATCTTGCGCTGGATGATCCTGAGTCTGCGCAGTTTGTGACAGCATCACTACCCGCATTGGTAAACCGCGCGCGCGGGGCGGAAGTGTTGATCACCACCCTGCCGCTGCTGCGCGGTGCCGGTTCAACGGATGCGCGCGGAGCTGCCCGCGCCGCTTTGTGTGCCGCCGAGCAAAATGCGTTTTACCCTTATTTTGCGCAGCTCATGGCATGGTATATGGAATACGGCGATGCAGCTTATCCCGGTTCGCGATTGGTGGATGGCATTAGAACGCTGGGAATCGATCAGAATGCATGGAACCAGTGTATGGCTTCTAGCCGACCAGATCTGGCATTGGATGAAGCAGCGCGGTTACACGCCGCCCTACCCTATGAAGGCGAAATCCCGCTGGCGACTATAGACAGCCAGCGATCTCTACTCGATCCTGAATCGCTGGATTTTACAATTGACCGGGCAGTGACCGCATTCAATGAAGATCTCAACAATGCGCTCAACGAGGCAACGCCGGAAGTTACTGAAGTGGTGATCAACATAGATCCGCTGACAGGCGAAGGCGCATCACCGCCATTTGACATCACGTTGCCGGATGGCTGGCGCGTCGCTTATGACACGCTGCTCGTCAGCGATCTAGATGCCACGCGTACGATTCCGGTAGCGCTGTACACGGGGCCGATTACCGGCGGGACTGGTACGATTGTGCTGCTCTGGGCATTTCCGAACGTGGTTGCCACCACCAACGCTGCTACGCTCAGCACAGATCTGTGGCTGGATGGACTACGCCTGTTGCGGCTGGCGGTGATCGAAGAAGGTTGCAATATCGGCACCGACTTACGGCGCGATTACAGCATTGGTGGGCTGGCTTCTGTTGGCACGTCCTTTGCGGCTGTAGACTGCCCGCAAACACCAGATACCCGGGGCTGGTTTGCCGGGTTAAATCAGTTTGGTCTGAATTACGCCTTTTTCATGTACGCTGATCCCATCGAGGCGATGGACACAGGCGAAGGCGAGATGCAGGCCATTCTAGATAGCATCACCTTCCAGAACATTCCGATGGCCAGTCCTACGCCAGAAGCAACCGTCGAGGCAGGTTCATGATCCGAAGGTTTGTGATTGTCGGAGGCGGGATCGGGGGGCTTAGCGCCGCCATCCGTTTAGCAGCACAGGGGCATCAGGTCACAATTATTGAACAGAACGCAATCGTCGGCGGCAAAATGAGCGAAATTGCTGCCGATGGATTCCGCTGGGATACCGGCCCTTCAGTTATCACGATGCGCCAGGTATTTGATGATTTGTTCCACAGCGCCGGCAGAGAACTGCGCGACTATCTTACGCTGCTGCCGGTTGACCCGCTTACCCGTTACTTCTGGACTGATCAGACACAACTAGACGCATCACGTATGCCCCATATCATGCTGCAACGCCTGCGCGATTTTTCAGGTGAAGATGATGCACAGGGCTATATGCGCTATTTGCAGTATGCCAGGCGTATTCACGACATTACTGGCCCGGTGTTTATCTATAACGACCCACCGACAGTCTGGCGCGTGGCACGCACACCGCTTAAAGACATTCCAGCAGTTGATCCACTGCGAACGATGGCAGAAGCAATCGAAAGTTTTGTGGTTTCGCCTAAACTGCGGCAAATGCTGGAACGGTTTGCCACGTATGTCGGCGCAAGCCCTTTTTTCGCGCCCGCCACGCTCAACGTGATCGCCCATGTCGAGCTGTCGGGGGGCGTGTGGTATCCACAAGGCGGCGTGTATTCCATAGCCCGCGGGCTGGAAAAACTGGCACAGGAATTGGGCGTCACCATCATTTCCGGCTGCCGGGTTGATGAAATCACCGTTGAAAATCACCAAACAACCGGCGTTACAGCAGGCGGCGTGTTTTTCCCCGCTGATGCTGTGATCGCAAATGTGGATGTGGCAACGGTGTATGAGCGCCTGCTGCCTCAAAATGCATTCAACCCGCGCAGAATGGAGCGGCTGGCAAATTCAGAATATTCGTCATCGGGCTTCGTTCTGATGCTGGGCGTGGAAGGCGAATACAATCAACTTGCCCACCACAACATTCTGTTCAGCGATGATTATCCGCGTGAATTTGCGGATATTTTTGAGCGCGGCATGCCACCTGAAAACCCCACTGTCTATATTGCTATTACTTCAAAAACGGATGCCAGCCATGCACCTGAAGGCTGCGAAAACTGGTTTGTGATGGTGAATGCCCCGCCCACAGGCGAATCGTTTGACTGGAATACGCAAGCTGAAGCCTATCGTGACCACGTTCTTGATTTGTTAGCACAACGCGGGTTGGACATTCGAGACAAAATCAAACTTGAATATCGAATGACGCCACCAGATTTTGAGGTAAAAACCGGCGCACAGCATGGCGCGTTATATGGCTTGTCGTCAAATGACCGTTTCAACGCCTTACGACGTCCGCATAACCGGGCGCCGGATATCAAAGGATTGTATTTTGCGGGTGGAACAACCCACCCCGGCGGCGGTGTACCGATGGTAATCCTTTCCGGGAAAGTCGCGGCAAAGCTGGCGCTCGAAGACTTAGGATCAACGCTGTAAACCGGCGCTTCAGGTAGCGGCGCTGGCTGCTATAAGACTGCTGTTATGAAGCGCAATCGCAAACAGAACATTTAATACCAGCGACGCTGCGATCACCGCCAGCACATCTCCGAATAGATAACCAACGGCTATCAGCACGATACCGCTAAACACAACTGAATAGGGATATGGCACGCGGCGATAGATCGGGCTGTTGGAGTTGCGGCGCACGAAGTAGGCGCCCA
>CAZBPB010000107.1:0-10084 GCA_964493565.1 uncultured Pleurocapsa sp.
TCGCCGCATTGTGAACGACGGCAGCCGCTACTTCGGGCCTTATGTCGCCATGTGGGCGGTGCAAAATACGCTGCAAACGCTGCGTAAGGCTTTCCCGTATTTGACCTGCGATCGCGTAATTACAGGTAACGATCCGCGTCCCTGCCTGTTTTTTGACATTAAGCTGTGCAATGGCCCCTGCATTGGCGCGGTGAATCAGGAACAGTACCGCCACATGATCAGCGAATTTATGGACGTATTGAGCGGGAAATCAGAAGTGGTGGTGCAGCGGCTGACGGGTGAAATGAATACCGCCGCCGAAAATATGGATTTTGAGCGGGCGGCGGCGCTGCGTGACCAGCTTCGGGCCATTGAGTACATCACCCGCCAGCATAAAGCTGTCTCGTCTGATTTTGCGGATCGCGACGTGATCGCCCTTGCCCGCGACGACAATGAAACAGTGGTACAAATCCTGTTCGTGCGTAATGGCAAGCTGATCGGCAGCGATTCGCGGGCGCTGGATAACACTGAAGGAGAGACCGACAGCCAGATTCTGGAAGCCTTCATTCAGCGCTTTTACAGCGATACCGCCGAAGTGCCGGAAGAAGTGGTGCTGCCCAACAATATTGAGGAAACGCGCATCATCGAACGCTGGCTGCGCGATAAGCGGCGTGGCAAGCGCGTGAGCATCACCGTTCCACAGCGCGGCGATAAAAAGCAGCTTGTGAATATTGCCGAAGAAAACGCGCAGGAGGCGCTGAAGATGATGCGCGCCCAATGGGAAGCCGATGCCCATAAGCAGGAAACCGCGCTGTCACAGTTACAGGAAGCGCTGTCCCTGCCTAAACCGCCCAACCGGATAGAATGTTACGACATCAGCACTACGCAAGGCACAGCGATTGTCGCCAGCAGAGTGGTGTTTGTGCAGGGCGTGCCGAAGAAGAGCGAGTACCGCAAGTTCAACATTCGCACCGTCAGCCACAAGGGATCAGACGATTACCAGTCCATGCGCGAAGCCCTGACGCGACGATTTAACCGCTGGAAACAGTCATTTGAGGAACCCACCGAAACCGGCCCAGGGCAGGATGACAAAGATGAAACGTGGCGCTTGCTCCCCGACCTGCTGATGGTAGACGGCGGCAAAGGCCAGTTGAACGTGGCAGCCGAAGTGCTGCTAGAATTTGGCCTGACCGGGCGCGTCCCGCTGGTTTCACTGGCCAAACAATTTGAAGAAATTTATCGTCCGGGCATTTCGCATCCACTAATTTTGCCACGCCGCAGCGATGCGCTGTATCTCGTACAGCGTATACGTGATGAAGCACACCGTTTTGCCATTACCAGCCACCGCCAGCGCCGCACTAAACTTGGTATGGTTAGCCAGCTTGAAGCGATCCCCGGCGTCGGGCCATCCAAACGTAAGGCGCTGCTTAAGGCATTTGAGCACTCGATTAGCGCAATTCGTGCCGCCAGTGTTGATGAACTGGTAACTGTACCCGGCATTAACCGCAAGTTGGCGGAAACTATCAAGGAAATGTTGTGAGATTCACTGTTAAAATTTAGATTACGTTATAAATCGGGTATAAAAATCCGACAATGACGGATAGCATTATTCTATTCGTGTTAAACTTTTGTCGCTGGCTTACAGCTATCATAATGGACTATTAATAAAGATATGGCACATATCCTTGTCATTGAAGATGAACAATTTCTACTGCGGGATATCATGGAATTGCTCGAATTCAGTGATTTTGAAGTGCTGGGGGCAACCAGCGGCGAACAGGGATTGGAACTTTCCGAACTTCACCGGCCTGATTTGATCCTGTGCGATATCGGGCTGCGCGGGAATATGAACGGCTATGAAGTGCTGGAAACGGTGCGGAATACGTTGTCAATCAGCGGCATTCCGTTTGTGTTCATGAGCGCGCGCGCTGACCCTGATAGTCGAACATTGGGCATCGAAAAAGGCGCGGACGACTATTTGACCAAGCCGTTCGCCGCCTCTGACCTGATTGATACGGTCACCCGACTGCTGCAAAAGACCTCGTAGCAGTTTCTGCTGCTTGCCAGCCGAAAAAGTCTTGAATTGCAATTACCCTCTGCTATAATGCCTGATAGAAGGTCCCGTAGCTCAATTGGCAGAGCAGTTGACTCTTAATCAATAGGTTATAGGTTCGAGTCCTATCGGGATCAACGTCAGATCAAAAAGCACTTGTGGATTAACCACAAGTGCTTTTTTTTGTTGCTCAGCAATATTCGAATTAACCCACAACAATCCGGTGCCTACCTGCTCCCACTGTCTGCGCCGCTTCGCTCACTAGCTCACCATTCAGCAGCTTCTGCGTTCCGTTAGCAGGCACATGTAAGGTCGCAGTTGTATTGGGCGGCACAATCACTTCCCAATCGAACCTACCATTTTCCAGCTTCCAGTTGGATAGCAGTTCGCCATACCCGGTTTTGAGTTTGCCGCAGGCTTGCTCCAACCCGCCCCCGGGTTGGGGACGCATAATGATGTGCTTATACCCCGGCTGCGCGAGATCAACTTCGATTCCGGCAACATTTTGATACAACCATGCCCCGATAGCTCCGTAGGCATAATGATTAAACGAGTTCATTTCCGTCCAACCGTCCCAGCGTTCCCAGATGGTGGTTGCGCCCTGTGTAACCGGGTACAGCCATGAAGGCCAGGTTTTCTGCTGAAGCAGCGCGTAGGCAGCATCCAACCGTCCGTTGTCACTTAGCACATGCAGGAGATAGGGTGAGCCAACAAAGCCGGTGGAAAGATGCAGATCACGACGTTCGATGTCTGCTACCAGCTCGTCAGTAGCAATTGAGCGTAAATGTTCTGGCAGCAGATTGAAGTGCAGCGCCAGCACGTAAGCAGTCTGGGTAGGGGTAAACAGATTGGTATTAAAGACTTCGGATGGAATTACCCCGTAATCAACCACTTTTGCGTTTCCCCGCGAAAGGTTGTCTCCTAATTCTGCCATACGGCGCGCCTCAGACACGGGCATAGAGAAGGCTGTGGCGTCGCTGCCTTTCAGATAGCGCGCCGCGAATGCTGCTTTCACGTCCGTAAATAGCTGGCGATATCTGGCTGCATCCTCTGATTTGCCCAGCACTTCGGCAATCTGCGCCATAAGGTCAGCATCATAGGCAAGGAAGGCCGTACCGATGAGATCACGCGGAGTCTCCGCATTGATAGACAGCCAATCGCCGAAGCCCGGCCAACCTACATAATCCGGCGCGCAGCGAATGTAACCGGGGCTGGTATCCAGCAGAAACGCCATGAACTTGCTCATGGTGGCATAGTTGTTTTCAAGAATACGCTGATCGCCATAGCAAAGGTAGATTGTCCAGGGACAAATGATAGCTGCGTCTGCCCATGCCGGGCCGCCGTCATCCATAAACGACACCTTGATTTTAGGTACAACGGGCGGTATTTCACCACGCGTGCCCTGCGCATCTGCTACATCCTGCGCCCATTTGGTCATAAAACCAGCCACATCCATGTTATAGGCTGCCGTGCGCACGAACACCTGAATATCGCCTGTCCAGCCTAAACGCTCATCCCGCTGGGGGCAGTCGGTAGGCACGTCCACAAAATTACCCTTTTGCCCCCACAGAATATTTTGCTGTAACTGGTTCAAAAGCCCATCAGAACATTCAAAAGCCCCGGTCTGATCCATTTGCGAATGCAGAACAATGCCTGTGATGGTCTCACGTGTGACCGGCCCAGTATAGCCTTCGATCTCCACATACCTGAAACCGTGAAACGTGAATTTCGATTCCCAGATTTCTTCGCTCTCTCCTTTGAACGTGTAGTAATCGGCGGCGTGGGCTGTCCGTAAATTGGTGTAATAGGGCGATCCATTCGCGTCCAGCACTTCAGCAAAGCGAATGATGATCGTGGTTCCGGCACTGGCCGAACCTTTGAAGCGCACCCGTCCAACCATGTTTTGCCCGAGATCAAACAGAAACCGCTTACGCCCCATGGTTGCGCGATTAACAGGCTCTATGACCGGAGAAAGTTCTTCTATGCGCCGCACGGTGGGGCCATTGAGCGCTACCAATTGCATATCCGAATGCTGGAAAGTGGAAACGGGAAGCCACGCTGTCGCATTGAACCCCGGACTATCCCAACCGGGAATTTCGCGGCGCGCGTCATAGGCTTCGCCCTGCAAAAAATCGCTGTGGGTGATCGGCCCAAACTGATACGACCATGAGCCATCGGAAATGATTGCCCGTGTGCTGCCATCAGCGAGGGCAACTTCAAGCTGTGCGATAAGCTGTGGACGATCCACATAATTCTGCCGGTGCAGCCATGCGATATAACCTGCCGCCCAGCCATCGCCCAGGAAAGAGCCGATGACGTTCTCGCCCCCTTGCAACAGCCCGGTCACATCGTAAGTGAGATATTGAACCCGCTTGTGATAATCCGTCCATCCCGGCGCGAAAACATCTTCGCTTACAGGCTGACCATTAATTGAACACTCAAATACCCCTAACGCAGTGATGTATAAGCGCGCCGCAACAACCATTGATGGCAGGTAAAAGGTCTTTCGAAAATGTGGAACGGGGAAGGTACTGCGAGGCCCTCCTGCAAAAGCTGTACCGATCCACTGTGCCTGCCAATCACTGGCGTTGAGCAACCCCATTTCAAACCACCCGGGTTCGCTGATTGTGGATGCTCCGGTTTCATCCCAGACGATCACACTCCAATACACCCGTTGGCGCGATTGTAAACGCTGTCCCTGATAAGGCAGGTGAACCGATTGGTCAGATGCAACTTTGCCGCTATCCCATAAATCGGCAGCACCTTCGATAAGCAGTTCCGGATCGCTGGCAGCAAGAATACGATAGGCGGTCTGCCGCGCGCCATGACGATCAGTTTGCATCTGCCAGCTTAGCCGGGGGACTGTCACATCAATTCCGAGAGGGTTGCTGCGATATTCGCACAGGAGGTTGGTAATGATTGTCATAGTTTGCCTTCTTAATGGGGATACTTGACACAAAAACTAAAAAACGATATTTTGAAGTAGAATTTACACGAGTAAGGTTAGTCGTGTCAACTACTTGAGAAATTTAAGTCAAGTTTTTCTTTTTAACTGATTTGGACATAGAATGAAACGCCCTACACAGGAAGATGTCGCCCGTTTAGCCGGTGTCTCGCGGGCAACCGTTTCATATGTGCTGAACGATCAAACCGATCAGCGCATCCCTATTTCTGTTGATACCCGTCAACGCGTCTTAGAGGCCGTTAGCGAGCTGGGCTATGAAGTAGATGCTCGCGCGCAGTCTCTGCGAAGCGGCGAAACCAAAACGATTGGCGTTCTACTTCCAATCTATGAAAACCCGTTCTTCTGGCAAATTCTAAGAGGCATTTCTGAAGCAGCAGAGGCCGCTGGCTATAGCTTGCTGCTCGCGCATAACTCCCAAACCCCGGAACAGGAAAATCAGAGTATCAAGGAACTAGCCGAGCAGCGTGTGGACGGTCTGGTGTTGTCGATTGGATTCAAGCTGCTTCCGGAACAACTACTCAATCAGCTGCGCAGGTCAAGTCATCCCGTCGTCGAGCTTACGGCTACAGATTCAGAGTTTGATCATGTTCGTCAGGGCTATGCTGAGGGTGCACACGCCCTAATGTCTCATTTAATCGACCTGGGACATGAACGCATCGGCTTTGTATACGGCGTCTCCCTCATGTCACAGGGTCTCGATCGATTGAATGCCTATCGTGCGGCACTGGAAGAGGCAGGCCTCCCATTTGACGAAAGTCTTGTGCGCCTGTGCGGCCCTTTGCTTGAAGATGGGCATCAAGCAGCCCTCGAGTTGTTAAGTCGGTCAGATCGTCCCACTGCCCTCCTTACCATCAATGACCTTTTGGGAATGGCCTCCATACGCGCCGCCGCCGATCTGGGTCTGGTTGTACCCGACGACGTATCTATCGCCAGTTTCGACGACATCCCGTTTACCGATTTCACTGTTCCGCGGTTGACCAGCGTTTCGGGAATACCGGAGCAAGTTGGCCGGGACGGGGTACATCTTCTGCTCAAGCGGCTCAGTGATCCTGATCGCCCACGCGAAGTTATCCGCGGTGGTTGGCAGCTTCACATTCGTGAATCGACTGGGCCAGCCCCTATCCGCTAATGGTGAATATGTCATTTTAGGCAGATTACGGAGGTGAACATGGGGTAATGCGACAAATTACAGATTACGAGACGGAAATTACGGCAGAGGAGCCGGCAGGATTGTCCCCTACCAGCTCCAAAGATGGGTCCTTGACGTCCCCAGCAGATTATTTTATACCAGAAAGAGAAAAATACCGTGAATCTCCGAAAAGTTAACATCAAGTTGCTTTTGTTCATCCTTGTCGGCGTATTGGTGCTGAGCGTCTCAGCAGTCGCCGCCCAGGATCCCGTAACCCTAACTTACCTCGTTGATGACAGCCAGAACACTGTAGATACGGCGACAGCGCTGGCCGAGGCCTATACGGCTCTGCATCCGAACGTGACCATTAATATTGAGACCCGTCCTGGTGGCACGGAAGGCGATAACATCGTCAAGACACGCCTCGCTACTGGCGACATGACCGATATTTTCTGGTACAACACTGGCTCACTGCTTCAGGCATTGAACCCGGCGCAGACGCTGGTTGACATTTCAGATCAGCCCTATATCGAGAATATTGTCGATTCGTTCCTGCCCACTGTCTCACAGGGTGATGGCATTTTTGGCGTTCCCACCGGTACAGCAATGGGCGGTGGCATCCTCTACAACAAGGCCGTCTACGAAGAACTCGGCCTCAGCGTACCTCTCACCTGGGATGAGTTCGCAGCCAACAATGCTGCTATTCTGGAAGCGGGTATTTCACCTGTTTTAGCAACTTTTGGTGATACATGGACGGCACAATTATTCGTGCTAGCAGATAACTACAATGTCGTTCAGGCGCTGCCGACTTTCCCTGAAGATTACACCAACAACCTCGTCAATATCGCGGACACCCCTGAGGCAATGGCAGGTTTCGGCTATTTGCAGCAGGGTTATGAAGAAGGCTGGTGGCAGCCGGACTATGCAACCACCCGCTTTGAGCCGGGCTTGCAAATGTTAGCCGAAGGCGAAGTTGCGCACTATCCGATGCTGACTTTTGTTCTGTCAACTATCGCGGCCAATTTCCCCGATCAGGTCAACGATATCGGTTTTTTCGCGCAGCCCGGCACCGATCCGGAATCGAACGGCGTGACCATCTGGATGCCAGCCGGTACATACATCCCGCAGACGACAGAAGGCGCCAATCGCGAAGTTGCTCTGGATTTCCTGGGCTTCATCGCCTCTATTGAAGGGGTGGATACCATCACTGCCGCGATTGCTCCTCAAGGGCCATACCTGATTGAGGGTTCATCACTGCCAGACACCGTACTACCGGCTGTACAAGATCTTGCGGCGTACATCGACGCTGGCAATTCGTACCCTGCCCTTGAGTTTGTGTCGCCCATCAAGGGCCCCAACCTTGAGCAGCTTTGCGTCGCTGTTGGCACTGGACAGATGGATGCGGCGGAAGCGGCGGCGAACTACGACCTCGATGTTGAGCGTCAGGCGCAGCAGCTTGGTCTGCCCGGCTGGTAATCCGTATTCACCTTAGTCATCCGTAACTTTTCGAGGGTTGGCTGCCGGGGCAACCAACCCTCGAAAGCCAGATCGATTTTTCTACAGCCGGCATTTAAGAGAACGATCTATGACAAGCGGCTCGCGCGCGCCCAATGTAGATTCTAGTATAGCCAGCATTGAAGAGATTAACCCTACGAGAAGCGGTCCGCGTTCACACAATATGCTGCGAACGTATCCTCACTGGTTTTATATTCCCGCCGGAATCGTGTTCTTAATATTCTTCATCATCCCCACGATCTCTGCGTTTTATTTTAGCCTCACGCGCTGGACGTTGTTCGATGCGACTTTCATCGGTCTCGACAATTACGAAAGATTTTTTAACGACCCGCAGCTTATGGGCGGTCTGAAGAATACGATTATTTACGCAGTGATGACCAGCGGCCTCAAAGTGATCATATCGCTGCCGCTTGCTGTGCTGCTTACATCGCGGCTGTGGCTAAAAGGGCTGCTGCGTGGACTTATCTTTTTTCCGGTGCTGGTCAGCACTGTCGCCGTCGGCATTACCTTCAGCGTGCTAATGCAGCCTTCAACCGGCTTAATCAACACAGTTTTGGCGGCTTTGGGGCTTCCCAAGCCGGACTGGTTGGGCAACCCTGGCCTGGCACTTTTCTCAGTCGCACTGGTCGATGTCTGGAAAGGTCTTGGCATCGCCACCGTGATTTTCATGGCAGGCATATTATCAATCCCACTAGACTACTTCGAGGCGGCGCGGCTTGAAGGCGGGCTATGGGTGAAGTTTCGCTATGTGATCCTGCCCCTCTCCCGTAACGCGACCTTCACCGTCATCCTACTGTCGTTTATCGGCGGGCTGCGCACCTTCGACCTGATCTGGACGATGACACGCGGCGGCCCCGGTTTCGCCTCCGATGTGCTGACCTCGGTGATATATAAGCAGTATCAGGCTGGCTTTTACGGGCTTTCGACGGCGTGCAATGTGGTGCTGTTCATCCTCGTAACCATCATTGTCTATCCCTTAATGCGCTTCTTCAATCGTAAGGAGCTGACTGAAATATGACAACCTTTCGCAAAGTCATTTCCAATTCATGGTTGGATCTGGTCTCGCTCATTGTGATCAGTATCATCTTCGTAGTGCCGTTCATTTTCATCCTTCTGACGGCTGCCAAGACCGGCCCGGAAGCAGCCTTGTTCCAGTTTTCCGCACCTACACAATTTCAACTTTTTGAGAATATCCGCACCGTACTGGAGTTCCGCGATGGACGCATGTTCCTCGCTCTGTGGAACAGCGCTGTTGTCACAGTTGGATCCATCACCTTGATCGTGCTCCTGTCGGCAATGGTCGCGTTCGTGATGCAGCGGCGGCAGGATCGGGTGGCATCGCTCGCCACTTCGATCATGCTCGCAGGCTTGATCATCCCGCCGACGGTTGTGCCAACCATTTTCCTTCTCCAGAAGATCGGGCTGTACCGCACCTTATGGGGCTTGATTCTGGTAGAAGTCGCGTTGACCATGCCCTTTGCCATCATCACCCTGCGCGCGTTCATGGCAGCCATCCCACGCGAAATTGACGAAGCCGCCATTATTGATGGGGCATCGCCGAGGCAGGTGTTCTTTCGAGTTGTGCTGCCGCTGCTGCGTCCGGCAATCATCACCGTGACTGTGGTCTCGTCTGTCGCTATTTACAACGATTTTGCCAGCCCACTGTACTTTCTGCCCGGTGCGGAGAATGTTACCGTGCAGTTAACGCTGTACAGCTACATTAGCCAGTTTAATTCGCAGTGGCATCTGCTGTTCGCCAATGTGCTCGTGATCACTATCCCGCCGCTGCTCATGTTCATATTCTTCCAGCGACAGATCGTTTCTGGGCTAACTTCCGGCGCGATCAAGGGGTGAAGTCCCAACGCTTACATTAAAATATCTCTCAAACATCCAACCCTACATCTGGATGTTTTGTTTTCACGAATTGGCTGCGAAATTTTCCGCATAACCCGCTATTATTCAGCATTCGTATTATCACTACAGCTTAGTCATCTAAAGGACATCACCCCAAAAACCAATGGACAGTAACATCGCATTAGAGTTAGTGATCATCTTCGTGCTGCTGCTCGTAAATGGGTTTTTCTCAGGCTCTGAAATCGCGATTGTTTCGGCGCGCCGCAGCCGGCTGGAAGCCAGAGCCAATGAAGGCAGCAGCGGCGCCAAAACTGCCTTAAAACTTTCCGATAATCCTGATCGCTTTCTGGCGACGGTACAAATTGGCATCACGCTCATCGGCACGATCTCCAGCGCCTTCGGCGGCGCGCGCCTCAGCGGGGTACTGGCAGGATACCTTCAAACCATTCCTGCAATCGCGCCCTACGCCGATGCTATCGCCTTTACCATCGTGGTCATTTTTCTGACTTATTTCTCGCTGATCATCGGCGAACTGGTGCCGAAGAAACTTGCGCTTCGGGCTGCCGAATCGTTTGCCATCTTTGCCGCA
>CAZBPB010000107.1:10094-10329 GCA_964493565.1 uncultured Pleurocapsa sp.
TGGCTTTCTGACCTTTTCGATGAATATCGTGCTGCGGCTGTTGGGGCAAAAAGAGCGCGAAACTGCCGCCGTCACCGAAGAAGACATCGTTTATATGGTACGCGCTGGCGCTGAAAGCGGCACCGTTGAAGCGCATCAGGCTAACATCATCGAGCAGGTTTTTGATTTTGCGGATCGTCAGGTGAAGATGGTCATGACCCCTCGCCCGAATATGATCGGCGTGGACGTGACGATG
>CAZBPB010000108.1:0-10277 GCA_964493565.1 uncultured Pleurocapsa sp.
CGAAATTACCGGCGCAGTCACAACAGACGCTGCGGCTGAAACTGGCCTACGCGCGGGCACCCCGGTTGTTGGCGGAGGGGGCGATCAGGCGGCGGGCGCAGCTGGCATTGGCGCAGTCCGTGAAGGAATCATCGGGCTGGCTATCGGCACGTCGGGCGTGGTATTCGCGCCGCTGGAGCGTTATGCCTACGAACCGGATGGGCTATTGCACGCATTTTGCCATGCGGCACCCGGTCTGTGGCATTTTATGGGCGTAATGCTGAGCGCGGCAGGCAGCTTGCAGTGGTGGCGGGATACACTATCTCCCGGCGTCTCATTTGATGAACTGGTTAACGAAACGGCGGAACTTCCAATAGGCAGTGAAGGACTGCTGTTCCTGCCGTACCTGAGCGGCGAACGCACACCGCATCCTGACCCGCTGGCACGCGGGGCGTTTGTGGGGCTGACGGTGCGCCACACTAAAGCGCACATGACGCGCGCGGTGCTGGAAGGCGTCAGCTTCGGGCTGAAAGACGGCTTTGAACTGATGCGCGCGGCGGGGATGCCGGTTACACAGGTGCGGGTACAGGGGGGCGGCGCCAGAAGCGTGATCTGGCGGCAAATTCTGGCGGATGTGCTGGACGCGCCACTGGTACGCACCAGTACCACTGAAGGAGCGGCATTCGGGGCAGCCGTACTGGCGGCGGTAGGGGCAAACGTTTATCCGGATGTACGCACAGCCTGCGCGACGATGGTGCAGATCACCGATGAAACGTTGCCTTCGGGGAATGCAGCAGATTACGAAAAGCCGTATGCTTTATATCAGGCGCTCTATCCTGCACTCAAGGAAACATTTACGCGAATCTAATGTGCTTCCGCTAAGATTGACGATATTTCGCATTGAAAAAAGGGAAATCAATGTTCCCACCGAACAACAATTCAACCCCGCCTCAGCCGCAGGGTGATCAGAACAATAACCAGCCCAACGGCAATGGCGGTGGTGGCATGCCGCCAAAATCGCCATTCAGCGGTATTCCGCGCTGGAGCTGGCTGATTCTGGTTGGCATTCTTTTGCTATGGAGCATCTTTCGCGTTCCCGACATGGTGGGTTCGCTTACCGAAAATGCCCCGATTAACGTGCCTTATTCGTTCTTTTACGATCAGGTAACGGCTGGAAACGTGCAGACGGTTGTGCTGCAAGAGCAGAGCGCCGCAGGTACGTTCCGCTCTCCCGCCACCTACCCGCCTGATGGCTCAAATCTGGTTAATGAAGGTGTACAGCAGCAGACTTCAACCACCTTCACCACCACGCTGCTGCCGATGGATGACCCCGGCCTGACGACGGCGCTGCGTGAAAATAACGTCACGATTGTTGCCGAAACGGTAGAACCCAATCAAATGCTGTTGTTCCTGTTGAACTGGGGGCCGCTGCTGCTGATTTTCGGGCTGATCATCTGGCAGACCCGCCGCGCGCAGCGGCAGATGGGCGGAGTGTTCGGTTTCGGACGGACACAGGCGCGTGAATACAACACCGAGCGCCCGCAGATAAAGTTTGCCGACGTTGCCGGGCAGGAAACAGCCAAGGGCGAACTGTCCGAAATTGTGGATTTCCTGAAAGAGCCTGAGAAATACATCGCGTTGGGTGCGCGGATTCCGCGCGGCGTGCTGCTGGTTGGCCCGCCCGGTACTGGTAAAACTCTGTTGGCGCGCGCCGTTGCCGGGGAAGCCAACGTGGCTTTCTTCAGCATTTCGGCGTCCGAATTTGTGGAAATGTTCGTAGGCGTTGGCGCTAGCCGGGTGCGCGATCTATTTTCTAAAGCTAAGGCTGCCGCGCCGAGCATTGTATTCATTGATGAGATTGACGCGGTTGGCCGCCAGCGTGGTACAGGACTCGGCGGCGGTAACGACGAGCGCGAACAAACGCTGAACCAGATGCTTTCGGAGATGGACGGCTTTGACCAGAATGAAAGCGTGATTGTGATGGCAGCCACCAACCGCCCCGATGTGCTTGATCCGGCGCTGCTGCGTCCCGGTCGTTTTGACCGTCAGGTAACGGTGGCGCTGCCGGATCGCGCAGGGCGCGAGGATACGCTCAAGGTACATACACGGGGCAAGCCGCTAGCAGATGAAGTCAGCCTGGTCGAGCTTTCCAAGGCAACCATTGGCTTTAGCGGCGCAGATCTGGCAAACCTTGCCAACGAAGCCGCGCTGACCGCTGCCCGTCACAACCGGAAGCGCGTTACCATGAACGACTTTCTGGAGGCGTTTGACCGTATTGTGCTGGGCAACCAAAGCCCGCCGCTTTCCAACTTACAGGAACGCCGGGTGGTAGCCTATCATGAAGCCGGTCATGCAATGGTGGCGGCGCTTACACCACATGCCGATCCGGTATTGAAAGTGACGATTGTGCCGCGTGGGCAGGCATTGGGCGTGACCGCCATGCTGCCGGATGATGAGCGCCGCAACTACCCGCGAAGATACCTGCTTGCACAAATGATGGTGATGCTAGGTGGTCGTGCCGCTGAAGAAGTGATGCTAGATGACATCACCACCGGGGCATCGGATGACCTGCGGCGTGTAACCAGTATGGCGCGGCGTATGGTATCGCAGTTTGGCATGAGCGACGCGATTGGCCCGCTGAATTTTGGCGAGGACGAGCGCCAACCGTTCCTTGGCTATTCGCTTTCCCAGAGCCGCAACTACAGCGAAGAGACGGCTTCGCAGATTGACAACGAAGTGCGGCGCATCGTGGACGATCTATACGAGCGCACTAAGACGCTGCTGAGCCAGAACCGCGATAAGCTGGAAGCGCTGACACAAGAACTGCTGATCAATGAAGTCGTAACACGAGCAAAGGTCATGGCGATTGCTGGTGAAGAGGCGAACAAAGCCGAGCTACCCACTGACATTTTTGAAGGCGCTGAGGCGTAAAAGAAAGCAGTATACGCGACGAAAAAGCAGGCATACTTACGAGTGTGCCTGTTTTTAATCGTTAGAACTGCAACCAGACGTTCTTTTTGCCAATTTCTTGAATTTCGGGTAAGTTTTCTGACGCTAGCAACCACTATTCACCGAAGAAAAGTTGCGTTAGGATTTCCCCAAAACACCGTGTGTTGAAGGGTGTATTTTCCTAAAAGCTGGTTTGCCCGGCAGAAATTGAAGATCGCCGCCCGTAAAGAACATAACCAGCGCGGGCAGCAGCATGGGGTAGCGTATCGCCAGATACACAACCGGCTTCAAATAAGCCTATACGGGCAAAGCAGTAACACTTAGAAAAGCGCATCTCGGCGCTGCGTCTGAACTGCTGGCAAAACATGCAGATTCAGAAGGTTAAGCCTTCGCTTTTCAGCTAAGGTTCCCATCGAGCAATCAGGCTTCGCGCCTACTGTTCCTAACAATTTAAAGCGACCTGATCGCTATCACCGGAGGCCAACTTTATGCATCATGACCTCATCTTATTTGCAACCATCACGATGGCGATCCTTACGGCCTTTGTGGGCGGTTTCATCGCTCGAAAACTGGGGCTGCCTACGCTGGTTGGCTATCTGGTTGCGGGCATCGTGATTGGCCCGTTTACGCCCGGTTTTGTTGGCGATACAGACTCGATCAGCCAGCTTGCCGAAATCGGCGTGATCTTTATGATGTTCGGCGTCGGGCTGCACTTTTCTCTAAAAGACCTTTGGAGTGTACGCCGTATCGCCATTCCCGGCGCAGTTTTGCAAATGCTCGGCGCAACCTTACTCGGTTTCGGCCTAACGCAGCTATGGGGATGGTCGGTCAGCGCCGGGCTAGTGCTCGGTTTAGCAATCTCAATTGCCAGCACGATTGTGCTGCTGCGCGGTCTTGCGGACAACGGGCTGTTAAACACCTCGCATGGTCGGGTAGCCGTCGGCTGGCTGGTGCTGGAAGACATTGCCACAGTCATCATCCTCGTTTTGCTTCCCGCGCTGGTTGGCAGCACTGGCAATCTGCTTGAAAGCTTAGTAGTCGCGCTGCTCAAAACTGCCGTATTTATCGCGATTATGCTGTTCATCGGCGTGCGCTTCATGCCGTGGTTGATCACCCAGATCGCCTTCACACGCTCAAGAGAATTATTTTTGCTGGTGGTGATCACGATGGCGCTTGGCACATCCTTCATCGCCGCAGAATTATTCGGGGTTTCGCTGGCGCTGGCGGCATTTCTGGCTGGCGTGGTGATTGGCGAGTCCAAAATTCATCATCAAGTAGCAGCAGAGATCGGCCCCTTCCGCGATGTGTTCGCCGTCCTGTTCTTTGTATCGGTGGGTATGCTGGTCAATCCAGCAGCGGTGTTCAGCAATATCGGGCAAGTGCTGGCGTTAACCCTGCTGATCATTGTAGGCAAAAGCCTGTTCACACTGTTGTTGGGATTGGTACTGCCGGGGTCAGGCTTGACCATGATCGTGGTCGCCGCCGGCCTTAGCCAGATTGGCGAATTTTCTTTCATCGTCGGGCAAACAGGTGTTAGCCTTGGCATCCTTACAGGTGATCAATACGGTCTGATTCTTGCAGCAGCGGTGTTATCAATCATCGTTAACCCGTTGATGTTCAAACTCATCGAGCCAACCAGTGAATTATTGCGAAAGCGATTTCCTTCCTTCTGGAAACGGTTGGATCATGGCCGCCCGATGCCAGAGCCACTCCATGAAGGCATGACCGATCATGTGGTGATTGTCGGATATGGTCGAGTGGGCATGCACGTCGGGCGGGTTTTGCAGCAGCTTAAGCTGCACTATCTGGTGATTGAGAAGGACTCAGAAAACGCGCTGGTTTTACAAAACGCTGGAACCAGCACTTTGCTCGGCGACGCGGCTAACTCCGAAATTCTGACCCATGCAGGGCTGAAGCAAGCACGCGCACTGGTGGTCACAGTTCCAGAAGAGACAACCGCCGAATTGGTAGTGGCGGCGGCGCACGATATTGCCCCCCACTTGCCGATTATCGCCCGCGCAAGCACTGAGGAAGGTGTTCAAACGCTGGCTGAATATGGCGCGCTGCACATCATTCACCCTGAGCTTGAAGGGGGATTAGAAATTGTGCGGCATACCCTGCTCACCTTAGGTTATCCTGTCGGTCAGATTCAAAGCTATGTAGATGCTGTGCGGGCAGATACCTACCGCGCAACATACCCGGACGATGCCGATCATCGTGTATTCGATCAACTGGTGGCTACAGTGCGGGGGCTGGAAATTGGCTGGTTTCCGGTAGCAGAGCACAGTCCTGTTGTCGGTCAAACACTGGCAGAAGCGAACCTGCGGGCGCGAATAGGCGCATCCATTATCGCGACAGTGCGCGATCAGAATGTGCTGCCCAATCCTAAGTCCGACACCCGCTTTCAGGTCGGCGACATGATAGGGTTGATCGGAAGCACCGCTGAACTTGCCGACGCCGAGGAGATACTGAACCCGGCGATGGGGTGAAGCAGAGAGACTATCACGAGAGCCAGCTAAATCCGGCGGCGCTGGTCAAGCTCGCGAACCTCTTCGGCAACCTTGCGGGCGCGCGCCTGAACCGCCGGTGATGGGCTTTGCAGTGCCACCATCAGCCAACCGCGAAAATCGTGCATGAGTGCAGGATGTGCTTGCGCAATCGCATAACCAGAGGAAACGCAGAATGCCTGCGTGATCCGGCTGTTTGAGGTTCGGAAGTAGCGACGTAAGCTGTCAAACGCCCGCTTAGCCTGCGTCTCGTCCAAGATTAAACGCGGCAGCATCTGGGCGACATGCCATTCCACTTCCTGCTGCTGTATCAGGACTGCCTCATTAAGCAGCCTTTCGGTATACGGCTGAAGCAGCGCGGGGTTAATGGCGCTGGCTTTCTCAACCGCATCGGCAGCGCGCATCCGAACCACTTCATTTGAAGAAAAAATGCCGTCAAAGACTGATGCGAAACGCTCAGGATCGTCTACGATGTCCTGTGCAACCTGATCGGCTTCCCCCTTTGATCGCAGATCACCGTGTTCCAGGCGCTGTAAATCGTTTTGCATCGATCATGTTCCCGGTTTAAGTTCCCGCAATAAAATGACCTGCAAGCGATGAGGGCTGTTATGAAGGGCATGCTGGTGCTGAAAATGACAGGGCGACCTTAAAAGGCCGCCCATGCGTGACGGATTATTCGGTGCTATGCGGCTTATAAGAGTCGATCAATGGTTTGGCAATATGCGCGGGCACGTTATCGTAATGGCTGAATTTCATGGTATAGAAGCCACGTCCGCCGGACATTGAGCGCAGATCGTTCCCATAACGCATCATTTCTGAAAGCGGCACCTGCGCGGAAACCACACTCTTAGGGCCTTCGGTATCCATACCCTGAACTTTGGCGCGGCGGGTATTCAAGTCGCCCAGAATATCGCCCATCATCGCTTCGGGCACCGTTACCTGAACATCCATAATCGGTTCGCGCAGCACCGGGCCAGCAGCTAAAAATGCCTCCTTAAATGCTTCGCGTCCGGCAATTTGAAAAGCAATATCTTTGGAATCTACCGGATGTTCCTTGCCATCGTAGACCGTTGCCTTCACATTGACCACCGGATACCCGGCGATTACGCCAGCGCCTAAGACCGACTGGATGCCTTTATCAATGGATGGCTCATACGACTTTGACACGGCGCCACCGAACACATCCCACGCAAAGGCGTAATCCGCGTCGGCATTTGGTTCTACGTGCATAGAAACTTCACCAAATTGTCCGGCGCCACCAGTCTGCTTCTTATGACGGTAGGTTGCAGATGCTTTCTTCGTCACCGTTTCACGATATGGCACTCTGGGCATACCTGTCACGAGGCCAACGCCAAGTTTCGCGGCGCGGCTGATCGCAACCGACACATGTGTTTCGCCCATACCTTCCAGAATGGTCTGCTTAATATCTGCGTCCTGCCGCCAGCGCAGCGTAGGATCGGCTTCAGAGAGGCTGGTTAATACGGCACCCATCTTGGCGCTGTCCTGCTGGGTTTTCGGTTCAACCGAAACCATGTACAGCGGATCGGGATAGGTAGGACGCGTGATTTGCAGCGGATTGTCTTTGGCGCTGAAAGTATCGCCTGTCTTGGTGTGGTTTAGCTTGGCTACCACGCCAATATCGCCAGCATGTAGTTTTTCTACGGCGATCTGATCTTTGCCGCGCAAGGTCATCAGGCTGGTGAAGCGCTCATCCTGCTGGCGAACCGAATTGTAGTAGGTGCCGTTGGCAGCGACCGAGCCACTGAAAATACGGAAATAGTTGAGGGTTCCCACAAACTTATCGTTGCTGGTCTTGAACACATATGCAGCCAGCGGGCCGCTGTCGCTTTGCGGCGCGTAGAGGAAAGTGGTTTCTTCCTGTGCGTTGATCACTTGCACGCGGCGCTCGGTAGGTGGGCCTACGTATACGTTGAGCGCCTCAAGCAGCGGGACAGTGCCAATATTCTTTGCGCCGGAAGTGACGAAAATCGGCACAGTTTTGAGGTAAGCATCGCGGGCAGCTTTACGCATACCATCACGAATTTCCTCGTTGGTCAGCTCGCCTTCAGCAAAGTACTTCTCGATCAGTTGATCATCGGCTTCAGCGGCAGCTTCCACCAGTACGGTACGGGCAGCTTTTGCCGTCTCTTCGAGATCACCGGGCAGATCACTGCGGTCTTTACCCGGCCCGAAGTAGGCTTTCATAGTCAATAGATTGATCACGCCGCTAAAGCTATGTTCCTGCCCAACCGGCAGCATGACAGGAATAAATTTGTAGTCGGGAAAATGCGCTTTCAGGCTTTCAACCGTCTTTTCAAAATTCGCGTTTTCACGATCCAGTTTATTGATGGTGACGATGATTGGCTGCTGGTAGGCTTCAGCATATTCCCATGCCACTTCAGTACCTACTTCGACACCAGAAACAGCGTCCACCACCACGATCACCGAGTCGGCTACGCGGATGGCATTCTTAACTTCGCCCAGAAAGTCTGTATAGCCGGGGGTATCCAGAATATTAATTTTCGTATCGTCAAACTCTACCGGTACAAGCGAGGTGGAAAGGGAAAGGCCGCGCTCCTTTTCTTCATCATCCCAGTCAGAAACGGTATTTTTATCTTCAATACGCCCCTGCCGGGTGATCGCACCGGTGTTCAATAAGAGCGCCTCAACCAGCGTTGTCTTGCCGGAGCCTTGATGTCCGACAAAAGCAACATTGCGCAGGTGTTCGGTCGTATACTCTCTCATAATTAAGAACCCTTTGTATTTTGCGACTGCGATACGTTACGCAAAGCAGAGATTCAGCCGATTTGTCCGGTTACCATAAAGATGGCTGCGGCGATGTTTAATTTGAAAACAGCATTTTAGAGGCTAAATCTGCTTCGTTCTCTCGAAAATTCTAAGACGCGGTTAAAGCAATGTCAAAAACGTTGTGATCATGCGCATAGAAACGTAAAAAAGAATTAAGAAACGAATAATTCATGAATAGTACTTAAGTCTATTGACATCGCAATTTAGGACATGTTACGCTCCTCCATACGCATTCATTGAGGAGGGAATTGTCATGATCTATCAACCGCGTGAAGAGGGTCAGGGTCTTGTAGAATACGCCCTCATCCTCGTCCTTGTCGCCGTCGTCGTGATTGTCATTCTGGCGCTGCTCGGCCCGGCCATCGGCAATATTTTCTCGAACATCGTCAACGCGCTCTAATCTAAATTCGTACTTAAAGTCAGGCAAACAGGGCGTCATTTGGCGCTCTGTTTGTTTATCCCGCGAAATCGTACATTCGAGTACTACCGATCCGTTGAAATACTGCTGAGGTTGTACCAGAAAATGGCAAAAGGAGAAGCGAAAAGTGCAGAATGTCGCTCTCTTTTGTGCTATCTGTCATAAAACGGTTGACTTTCCTGTCCGCTCCTCTATAATTCGGCACGATTTTAAGAAAAGGGGGAGCAGCGGGTTGCCTCTCAAAAAGAGCGCCTGACTGCAAAATACCGTTGGTTCTTGTTCGATAGTGATAGCCAATAAAAACTCGGCATCCCACGTTTTTACGTAGGGAAAGTCGAGTTTTTCGTTTTTTTGCTCTGTCGTTCTGAACACCAACACCATTTTCCACCAATATCGACCATCTGAGTTGTTTAGGGAGTCACGTATGCAGGGTGTTCTAGAGTACGACGGCATGAATTTTGCCGATCTGCTCGAAGCTTCATTCGCTCAAGCAGAGACTATTGAGCGCGGAGATATTGTTAGCGGCAGCGTTGTTGCCGCTGACGAACAGGGCTTGATCGTTAGCATCGAGGGGATGAAGCGCGATGGCGTGGTCATGCGCAAAGACCTTGAGCGCATGAGCATCGAGCCGAGCAGCTACACCATGGGCGACATCATTGACGTGATGATCATTCGCATGGAAGACGAGGACGGCAATTTGCTGCTTTCGGTTTCACAAGCGCAGCAAACTGAAGATTGGAAGAAAGCCGAAGAACTGCTGGAAATTGAAGGCGTATGGGAAGGTATTGTTGCTGACGCAAATCGCGGTGGCATCATTGTTCCTTTCGGCAATTTGCGCGGCTTTGTTCCCGCCAGCCATGTACTCGATCTGCCGCGCGGCCTGAGCGAAGACGAGCGCAAGATGCGTATGCAGCGAATGGTCGGTCAGCCGATCCCCCTAAAGGTGATTGAGGTGAACCGCAAGCGCCGCCGTCTGGTGTTCAGCCAGCGCGATGCTAGCAAGGGCAGCCGTGACCAGAACAAGGAACGCCTGCTGGATCAACTTCAGGAAGGCGAAATCCGCCGGGGCGTGGTCAGCGGGCTGCGTGACTTCGGCGCATTCGTCGATCTGGGCGGCGCTGACGGTCTGATCCACATCAGCGAACTCTCGGATCGGCGCGTGGCGCATCCGAAGGAAGTGGTCAACGAGGGCGAAGTGCTAACCTTGCGCGTGGTCAAGATCGATCAGGAAGAACGGCGCATGGGCTTGAGCATCAAGCGCGTAGACTCGCCGGAATATCTGGAATCGGATTACCGCCGCGCCGTGCCACGTTCGGCTCCAGCCGCACCGCCGCCGGGTGCTGATCTGGCGGATATGGAAAGCGCCATGCTCAAGGATGAGGAGCGTCGTCGGGCTGACCGCAAGCGCAAAGGCAAAGGCGGCAAGCGCGGTGGACGCGATGATATGGACGGCGACGATTTCGATGATGAATATTGATCGCTAGTCGATCCCAGTTGAAGTATGCTAACAATAGCCTTGACCACAGCGGTCAGGGCTATTTTTTTGTTAACTGCTGGCATCAGTAGAAAGTTTGCCGTAGAAAATGGTTAAGTAGCACGACTTCCGTGAGATAGGC
>CAZBPB010000109.1:0-3166 GCA_964493565.1 uncultured Pleurocapsa sp.
GCCATCACCAATGGCGCGCGAGAATTCCATTTGCCACCAGCGATCCTGTGCCTGCACCACCCCCTGCGCGAAAAAGAGATCGTGCGGGGTGCTGGCATAGATATGGGGAATGCCGTATGTATCGCGCAGAATTTCAACGTCGCTGTCTAAGCCTGCCAAACTCAGCGTTCCGCTCGCCTGTGGCAGCGGCCCTTGCGTAGTGTCGTTATAGAATAAAAAGCCACCGACTACGGCGACAATAACAACGATTAAGAGTACCGCTAAAATGATCTTTAATATCTTCATGCTGTTCTCCTAAGAACGATCATCTTTGAGCCGGTAGCCAAGCCTCCGCATCAAATCTTCATCACTGCGCCAGTTCTTGGCTACCTTTACATTTAAGTCAAGGTAAACTTTTGTCCCCAGTATGTTGCTAAGTTCTGCCCGCGCCAGCGAGCCAATTTGCTTGATTTTTTCTCCATTCTTGCCGATCACGATCCCTTTTTGGGAGTCTCGCTCGACATAAATGACCGCGCTGATATAGGTCAAATCCTCACTGCGTTCACGAAAGCTGTCCACTTCTACGGCAACCGCATAGGGAATTTCGTCCTCGGTGCTGATCATCACCTTTTCACGTATTGTTTCGGCGGCAATGAAGCGTAGATTCACTTCGCTGACCTGATCCACAGGATAATAACGGGGTCCCAGCGGCATCTTGGATTTCAGATATCCCAGCAAAACGTCTACATTGTCCCCGTGTTGAGCGCTGATCAACAGTAAACGGTCATGAGGCAGTAATGCCGCATATTCTTCCACACGTGCTTTCTTCACAGCCTCATTCAGCGATATATCACCTTTATTGACGGCAAGCACGACCGGGATTTTGCCACGCAGCCGCTGTATCGTGTCAGCCAGATGCCGATCCCCATCGTCCGGCGCCTCAGAAATGTCCATCAGCAGCAAAATCACGTCAGCATCTCGAAAGGCAGACTCGGCTGCGTTCACCATATACTCTCCCAGTTTATGCTGGGGTGAATGTAGCCCGGGGGTATCTACGAACAGAATCTGCGTATTTTCGTCGGTAAATATGCCAAGCTGTTGGCGGCGGGTGGTCTGTGGTTTGGGGCTGACGATAGCGATCTTTTGCCCGATCAAACGATTGATCAGCGTAGACTTGCCAACATTTGGCCGCCCAACAACGGCTACAACACCTGAGCGATGATCTGGTGGTAATTGATCGTCAAAAACACTGTCAAGTTCGTTCATAGAATTGCTAGCCATGCTTCGGTTGTCTCAAAAAGCGGAAGATATTCTCGCAGACGCTCAGGGATAGCGTCGGTCTGCGGTGTAATCAATGCATCTACGCTGCCTAACGGAGCAGCAGAATTTGCGGTTGCATAAACCAGCACCATAATGGGCATTGCAAGGTCTAGATTTTTGACATACGTCATATCTTCTTTGCCATCATTGCGCATGCCGAAAACTTCTGCGCGTGGATACAAATTGCTGCGCTTTAGCAAAAACTCCCACGCGGCTTCGCCGTTCAGCATTTGCCCGTAATCAACCGCGACCAGACCGGGAACTACGCACAGATGTGGTTTCCCCAGATAGCGTATGCCGTAGCGGATAATGAAATTGCTCTGAGCCGCAGAGGTGGTATTTACATCTCCGGTTGCCGCTAATGATTTTTGTTCGCCAGCATCAACCAGAAATCCGTAGAACTGATCTTCGACAGGTTGTTGCGGCGGGATAGCCGGGGCCATCTCTCAACTCTTAGTGGTGGGCCGCGTGCGAATCCACTGCCGCAACGGCATGTTCATCGGCCTGAACAATTGCATGTTCCGTGCTGTGCCCATGTCCATCATCTAGCGGTTTATTGATGTCGTCAAAGTGTTTGTACGGCTGAACAGCCGCAACCCATCCCACAATCCCGAGGATCAAGAAACCAAGCCCACCTAAAAATAGGAACAATAGTAGGTTTCCTTGAGGCTCTGTGACAAATGCGCCCACAAAGAGTACGCTGATCATCAGGATAAGGCCAATGCCTGCTAACATGGAAAGCCCGAATAACAGGGGTTGGCGGGTAATTTTGAAGTTGTAGTTCACCGTACGCTGCTCCTGAGTAGTCGCATTCGTTTTTGTTAATGGTTATCCTTTGATTTTGCCGTTAGTGTCATCTTGCGTCAACCCTACTTCGCGATAATATGCGAAGAAAAGGAGAGATCTTTGAAACGAATTTGTCTGATTCGTCATGGTCAAACCGAATGGAATGCCGACGGACGCTGGCAGGGAATGATGGACATCCCCCTCAGTGAAACCGGGTTAAATCAGGCGGCGGCACTTGCCAGTTATATGAGTTCACGCTCACTAAGCTCTGTGTATTCCAGCGATCTTCGGCGCGCAGTGCAAACGGCAGAGCCATTAGCAGCAGTCGCTGGCTTACCGCTTTACCGCGATGCGCGTCTTCGCGAGCAAAATCTTGGCGTGTTTCAGGGGCTTACTCACGAGCAGCATCGCGAGAAATATCCAGAATTGGTTGAGTCTATGTACCGCGATTACTGGGGATTTACCTTTCCTGAAGGGGAAAACCGGGGTCAGGTACGTGACCGCGCGATAGCGTTCTGGAAAGAGATGCTTGAGAAAGACCCCGAAGGCGAAACCGCAGTTGTGCTTCATGGTGGAACTATCCGCGTGCTGCTAATGCAGTTGATCGGGCCGTCACGAGAACTGGATCATGTAAAATTGCTGAACACGTCAATTACAACACTGGAATGGAGTGGGGGAAAAGCGCGGTTAGTTGATCTTGCCCGGATTCCACATTTGCAGCAAACGCCATATGCGACTGATGCATTGTGAGTTCCTACGAATTTTGCGAATGGATTGTGAAAATAGTTGCAATCAGGCGTGATTGTGCTATTATTCACAAATCAACAAGCGATATGTAGCTGTCAATAGACAGATAAAAGGAGTGAAGGTCATCATGAACTACGAAGACACTGAAACCCGGCACTATGCCAGTACGCAGGCTGATTATGGCGCTGCCCCTGAATTTGTTCGCAATATGGGCGTAATTTCATGGGTACAGTCAATGGCTGAACAGCTTCAGCCAGAATCTGTGTACTGGTGCACCGGTAGTGACGAAGAATATCAGCAGCTTTGTGATTTGCTGGTAGAGAAGGGTACGTTC
>CAZBPB010000109.1:3176-10167 GCA_964493565.1 uncultured Pleurocapsa sp.
CACCCGCTTGAATCCAGAACTTCGCCCAAACAGCTTTCTGGCGCGTTCTGACGTAAGCGACGTTGCCCGTGTAGAAGACCGCACCTTTATATGTTCGTTGAGTAAAGGTGATGCTGGCCCCACAAACAACTGGATAGATCCTCGCGAAATGCACAAGACTCTGGACGGATTGTTTGCGGGCGCAATGCGTGGTCGCACGATGTACGTCATCCCCTTCAGCATGGGGCCGGTGGGATCCCCGCTGTCTATCGTTGGTATCGAGATTTCAGACTCGCCTTACGTTGTGGTCAATATGAAGATCATGACCCGTATGGGGATGCGCGTTTGGGATTATCTGGGCAGCGATGGCGAATTTGTCCCCTGCGTACATTCGGTAGGTGCGCCGCTGGAACCCGGTCAGGAAGATGTTGCCTGGCCTTGCAATCCTGAGAAATATATCGTGCATTTCCCCGAAGAACGCGCCATCTGGTCGTTTGGCAGTGGCTATGGCGGAAATGCGCTGTTGGGCAAGAAATGCCTTGCCTTGCGCATCGCCTCGGTCAAAGCTCGTGATGAAGGCTGGTTAGCCGAACACATGCTTATTCTGGGCGTTAAAGACCCCACCGGCGAAAAATCATATATCGCCGCTGCTTTCCCCAGCGCCTGCGGAAAGACCAATTTTGCGATGTTGATCCCGCCCGATGCCTTCCGCGAAGACGGTTGGGAAGTTACCACAGTTGGCGATGATATTGCCTGGATACGGGCAAATGAAGAGGGCCAGCTGTTTGCCATCAATCCTGAGAGCGGATATTTCGGTGTGGCCCCCGGTACATCCTATAAATCAAATTCCAATGCAATGGAATCTTGCCGTGCCAACACTATCTTCACCAACGTCGCCTTAACGGATGATGGTGATGTATGGTGGGAAGGCATGACCGATACTCCGCCCGCGCATCTCATAGACTGGACTGGACAGGACTGGACGCCAGACTCTGGTCGTAAATCATCACATCCGAACTCTCGCTTCACAGCACCTGCAATTCAGAACCCGGTGTTGGATCCCGAATGGGAGAATCCCAACGGCGTACATGTCGAAGCGTTCGTGTTTGGTGGTCGCCGCAGCGGTGTCGTGCCGCTGGTCTATCAGGCATACAACTGGGCGTTTGGTGTGTATCTTGCGGCAACCATCGGCTCTGAAACCACCGCCGCTGCTGCTGGCGCCGTCGGTCAGGTTCGCCGCGATCCCTTCGCCATGCTTCCGTTTGCTGGCTATCACATGGCTGATTACGTCAATCACTGGTTGCAATTTGGCCGTGAACTTCCGAACCCGCCGCGTATCTTTGGCGTCAACTGGTTCCGCAAAGACGAGAACGGCAAATTCCTGTGGCCCGGTTTCGGTGAGAACATGCGTGTGTTGAAGTGGATTTTTAGACGCATTCACGGTGAAGTTGGCTCCATCGAAAGCCCGTTGGGCTGCGTGCCGCGCTACGAGGACATTGATTGGCGCGGGCTGGATGGGTTTACCCTCGAGAAATACAATCAGGTGTTCAGCGTTGACCGCGACGAATGGTTTCAGGAAGTGCTTTCCCACGAAGAGCTGTTCATCCGCCTGTATGACCGCCTGCCTAAAGAAATGGCTGGACCTGCATGTGCGCGGGCTGCTGCTCTCCAGCTTATGGCGCTCACCAGAACACTGGGAAATTCACGAATAGGGAACTCCTCCTCACTCCTGTACCCTTGCCCGGCCTTAACTGGTCGGGTAGGGGTTCATAATTTGCGGTAACGGGTGGGGCGGCGATCCTGATCCCGAACATTATCGCTGACGATCCTACCGGATTCATCCGTGAATTTTCTCACATGAGGCGTTATCCTTACGCAATATTTGGTATGCATACTATTCAACGGAGTTAAATCATGGCTCGTAGCAAAGTAACGGTCATTGGCGCGGGGAACGTGGGTGCTACCTGCGCGCACTGGATTGCAGCCGCTGAACTGGCTGACGTGGTGCTGGTAGATATTCTTGAAGGCCCCGCCAAAGGCAAGGCGCTTGACCTGCTGGAATCGACACCGGTTATAGGCAAAGATGTAAACGTAGTCGGCGGCGGCGACTATGCCGCGACCGCCAATTCAGATGTCATTGTAGTGACCGCTGGCGTACCACGTAAGAAAGACCCTGTAACCGGTCAATTCCCAAGTCGGGATGATCTCGTAAAAACCAATCAGAAAATCGTCGGCGATGTGACTAAGCAGGCAGCACAGTATTCGCCCAATGCCATCATCGTCGTGGTTGCCAATCCGCTGGATGCAATGTGCCATGTTGCTCTGCATGAATCGGGTTTCCCCGGCCACCGCGTCGTTGGTATGGCTGGCGCGCTGGATACCGCCCGTTACAAGGCATTCATTTCGCAGGAATTAGGCGTGAGCGTCAAGGACGTTCATGGAATGGTGTTGGGAGGTCACGGTGATGATATGGTGCCGCTGCCGCGCCATACCTCAATTGCTGGCATTCCCGTACGCGAATTGATAGCCGAAGATCGTTTGCAGGCGATTATCGAGCGTACCCGTAAGGGCGGCGGCGAAATCGTTGGCCTGATCGGTGTTAGCGCGTGGTATGCGCCCGCCGCCAGTGCTGTTGAAATGGTTGAAGCCATCATCAAAGATCAGAAGCGCGTTATCCCCAGCGCCGTATACCTGAATGGTGAGTATGGCTACACTGGCCTCTACATCGGCGTTCCTGCATTGCTAGGTGCAAACGGCGTGGAAAAGGTCATTGAGATGGAGCTAAACGAAGAAGAAAAGGCGATGCTGGAAAAGAGTGCATCCGCCGTCAAGTCTGTTGTAGACGTGCTCGGCTACTAAGTAGTTACCAGCACTTGCATCTGAAGGACGCTCAAACGGGCGTCCTTTTTTGTACAGCTAGCTGCTTTGCACACGTCCCTCAGCGGCGCGCATCAGTCTATCCCATATAGCCGCCCCGATACCTTCACGTGAATAGCCATGTGCCAGTATTACATCTACATGCTTTTCATCCAGCGCGCGCAGTCCTGCGAACAGATTGCGCGCAGCATCCTCAAGGGTTCTGCCCAGTGGAAACAGCGCGGCGTTCAATCCTGCGAATGACGGCATCTCATCATCCAGTCCGATGATCCCGACTCGCTGGCCTTCGGCTGTCCGTTCTTGTGCCGCAGCGATCAGCTTTGGAAGGCCGGATTCATCAGCAAATAGCAGCACTTCAGCGCGTGGAGAGTAATGTTTGATTAGCTGCCCCGGCGCTTCCGCAGTAGCGTTAATTTCAGCAAGTCTTGTTCGTGTAGTCACACTCGGAATAACAGCCTGCAATGCCTCTAGCGCCACCCCGCCGGGACGAAGGATGACCGGCTGCTCACCTGTCAAGTCCAATACCGTCGATTCCACGCCAATCGTGGTTGCGCCGCCGTCCAGAACCGCATTGATGCGCTGGTTCAAATCTTGCAGCACATGGGCAGCGGTGGTTGCGCTGGGTCGGCTGAAAGCGTTGGCGCTGGGCGCAGCTATAGGCAAATTCGCGGCGCGAATCAGTGCCTGTGCCACAGGATGGCTGGGCATTCGCACCGCAACCGTCTGCTGATTTGCAGACACAATCGCCGGGATATCGCTGTTTCGTTCCAGAATAAGGGTTAGCGCGCCCGGCCAGAACCGTCGCGCCAACGTTTCCACGATTCCGGGAATATGGATAGCAACAATGTCAAGAGCCGCGTAGTCCGCAATATGCACGATAATCGGATCAGTCAGTGGTCGTTGCTTTGCCTCAAAAATGCGGGCAACGGCATCCGCGCTGGTTGCATTGGCACCCAATCCATAGACCGTTTCTGTCGGGAAAGCGACTAGCCCGCCTAATTGTAAGATTTCGGCAGCCTCGTTTATGACTGCCGGTTCAGGCCGATGCGGATCAACCGATAAAACGTGAGTGTCCATTCAAAATTACTGAAGTTGAGTACCGGCAAAATCGGGATGTCCCCGTAGGAAGTCATCAATCCTCACGGCGGATCGTCCTTCAATTTGTACGCGATCAGGTGCAAATAGCCCTTCGCCGGTGCCGATGGCAAGCTGATGATCCCTGACGATCACCTTTCCCGGTTCGGCAGAACCCCAAATCACATGACCGCCGAGAATTTTCAGCAGTTTGCTGTTCCAGTAAGTGAATGTTCCCGGCCAAGGCGTGAAGGCGCGTACAGTGCGCTCAATCTCGGCTGCTGGCTTTGACCAGTCAATGCCGCCTTCTTCTTTGGCAATGCGCGGTGCCAGCGTTGCCAGTGTGTCTTCTTGTGGCTGCGGAATCAGGCTGCCATTCAAAATTTCTGGCAGCGTCTCGATTAACAAATCGCCGCCCAGCAAGGAAAGTCTGTCGTGCAAACTCTGTCCCGTTTCATCGGCAGCGATAGCAATAGATCGCTGGCGATACATCGGGCCGGTATCCAGCCCCGCATCCATTTTCATGATAGTGATGCCGGTTTCCGCATCTCCTGCCCGGATAGCGGCCTGAATCGGAGCCGCGCCGCGCCAGCGTGGCAGTAGTGAAGCATGAATGTTAATCGAGCCGAAGGCTGGCAAATCTAACACGGTTTGCGGCAAAATCTGCCCGAATGCCGCCACCACAAAAACATCAGCATTCAGTTTGCGCAGTTCTTCAACAGCCTCTGATCGGCGAATCTTTTCAGGCTGTAGCACTGGTACGTTTGCTTCCAGCGCCACACGCTTCACCGGCGACTGCTGCATTGCGCGGCTGCGTCCGGCGGGGCGATCTGGTTGTGTAATCACGCCAACTACGTAGTAGCGCCGTAAAAGCTGTTCTAGAGGGGGAACCGCAAAATCTGGTGTTCCCATGAAAACAATACGTGCTTTATCGCTCAAAATTCACTCACACAAAGGGTTGTCATGATTTCAGGATGCGGCAATAATAGCCGTAATTGCCTCTAATGACTATGCTGTTTATGCCTTCCAAACGCTGGTTGGTAGCTTCTCAAGCGCCCGCCGATTTACTCAATCAATACGAAGGAACGCTGCCTCTGCTGGCACAGGTGTTGTACAGCAGGGGCTTCAGAACGCCTGCTTCTGCCCGCGATTTTTTGAGATCTCATGAAACGGCAGTTGGGCAGTTTCTGGGTTTCAAAGCGAAAGCCTCTATATACAATGCTATCAGCCGGATTCGCAACGCGATCAAGGCAAAAGAGCTTATTGTTGTTTACGGTGATTTTGATGCCGACGGCGTGACCTCAACGGCCTTGATGGTGCAAACGCTCCATGCCCTGAATGCAAACGTAGAGCCATACATCCCCCACCGCGTAGATGAAGGTTATGGCTTAAACAGCGCCGCGCTTGCCGGATTACGAAAGCGCGGCGCAAAGCTGATTATTACCGTAGATTGTGGTATTCGATCAGTGGCGGAAGTTGACGATGGACGGGCTTACGGGCTGGATATCATCGTTACCGACCACCATTCTATTGGCAGCCAGCTTCCTGCTGCCAATGCCTTGATCAATCCCAAACTGACCGATTGTGACTACAGTGAAGACATGCTTGCAGGTGTTGGCGTGGCTTATCGTTTATCGGAAGCGCTGCTGACAATTGCCACCAACGGCAAAGGCCGCGCCGCGCTAAGCCCTGATGAGCTTCTGGAATTAGTCGCTATTGGCACAATCGCTGATCTTGCGCCGATGGATCGTCCTGAAAATCGTGCTTTGGTGCAGCGTGGCATACAGGCGCTTAACATCACCAATCGTATTGGCTTGAAGGCGTTAATCGAAGTCGCCCGTTTGAAGCCGGGGAGCATTACCGCACGCGATATTGGTTTCATGATCGGGCCGCGTATCAATGCCGCAGGACGGCTGGACAGCGCCAGAATCGCCTATGATCTGCTCATGACCACAGAGGTTGGGGAAGCGCGCCAGCTAGCCTCGCGGCTTGAGGCGCTGAATGCCGAGCGCCAGCGCATGACCGTAGATTCGCAGAACCTGATACGCCAGCAGCTTGAAGCCGACGGCAATCTAGATGGTGCGCTAATCTTTGCCGGAAGCGACACCTTTTCACCCGGCATTGTTGGTCTGGTGGCGGGGCGGCTGACCGAAGAATACTACCGTCCAGCCGTGATCATGGAGTACGGCGAAAATGAGAGCCGGGCATCCTGTCGCAGCATTCCCGAATTTGACATTACCGCCGCATTAGATGAGTGTGCAGATTTGCTCGTGCGGCATGGCGGTCACGCGCAGGCCGCCGGTTTTACCGTAGTGAATGAAAACCTGACGGCTCTCCGCGAACGGCTGCAATCATTGGCTGCCTCGGCGCTAGATGGGCAAACCCTGATGCCTACGCTGAAAATAGATGCTGAACTTAACCCCGATCAGATCGATCTGCTCACAACCGCCGATCTTGACCGGTTGGAACCCACAGGGCACGCCAATTCCGCCCCGATCTTTGCCAGTTTTCAAGTACGTGTGAAGGATGCTAAAACCTTTGGCAGGGAAAGCGCCCACCTGCGGCTGATGATCGATCGTGATGGCGTGCCACCGATTGAAGCAATTTTATGGCGCGGCGGGCATCTGGCGAGAAAAGTTAGCAGCCGTATAGACCTTGCTTACACGCTGGAAGTGAACGAGTGGAATGAGCGGTATAGTGGCGAGACTGTGCGCGCACCGCGCATGATAATTCAGGATTTTACGCCTGCTGGCGAAGGTTTCGTGGTACGCGCTGAATGAAACTCCGTTACTGCGCTCTATTGATGCTGGCCCTTTTGATAACCGGCGGCGCTTCCGCGCAGGACGAGCCGGTTTTCGGGGCTGTTGAGGCTTTCTGGCTCCCCGATGACGCTTGCGAAATCGGTCTTGGCTGGGAACGCATTATCTTTGACTGGGGGCAGCATCAGCCAGAAAGTCCTGAGGATTGGAATCCCTTCAATGTCCGTGACGAATGGCTTGAGGCGGCGGCAAACTGTAACCGCGAAGTCGTCGGTGTGGTTAAGCATACGCCTGCATGGGCA
>CAZBPB010000110.1:0-5056 GCA_964493565.1 uncultured Pleurocapsa sp.
GTAGAGAAATTTGATCATCGGCGGGGGTTTCGCTTTAGCACCTATGCCACATGGTGGATTCGCCAGACGATTACCCGCGCGATTGCTGATCAGGGACGTACGATACGCGTACCTGTTCACATGAGCGACCGCATTCGCCGTATGTATAAAGCTGCGCGGCGATTGGAACAGGAAAATGGGTACAAACCCACGCCTGACGAACTTGCGGTTGAGCTTAAGCTCGATCCGCGCAAGGTGCGCTGGATGCTGCGTGTTTCATGGCAGCCACTAAGCCTTGAACGCCGTAGGAGATGATGACGACAGCGAGTTTGGTCAGTTCATCGAAAATGAGCTGATTCCCGGCCCCGCACAGGCTACCTATGACAAAATGCTGCGTGAAAAGCTGGATGTGCTTCTGGACAGCCTTACACCGCGAGAGGCGCGCATTTTGCGGCTGCGCTTCGGATTTGCTAACGGACGAAGCTATACGTTAGAAGAAGTGGGCGAGCAGTTTGGTTTGACGCGTGAGCGCATCCGGCAGATTGAAGGAAAAGCATTACGCCGCTTACGCCATCCCCGGCGTAGCCGCCAATTACGAGATTATTTGACTACTTAGCAAGCGGTAAAGCGCTGGCTATCTAAACGGTTCGCAGGTCGAACGCCATGATCAAGCAAATGCCTCCGGTTATAATGACCTGAGGCATTTTTATTCTGGTGTTTGGAATCCAATGAAATTGCGACAACTACAATGGCTCTGGTTGGCTGCGTTATCAGGCATGAGCGCGTTATTGTTGACTTTGCCGTCTACCTACACGATGGCACAGGCGCAGTGCGGATACGTAGACAATATTGATTTCCCGGTTGACACCTCACTTTTTTCGGTTGTACAGGACTATGCCGCGCCCTCAGCACGCTGGCAGGGGCGATTTCACAGTGGCGAAGACTGGTTTATAGATCGTAATCTGGTATCTAACTCGATGCGCGGAACTGCTTATGGCGAATATGTACGCGCAATAGCGAATGGCCGTGTCGTTTTTTCAGACCCACGTGCATGGGGTTTTGATGGCGGCGTAATCGTACTGGAGCACGTGCTGCCTGATAATTCAGTGGCTTACAGCATGTACGGGCATATTTCCGACGAGACGGGCGTGGCTTTTCCGGCGGTGTATACCTGTGTGCGCCGTGGCGATATTCTGGCGGCAATAGACGATGTGCGTCCGGTGCCGCATCTGCATTTTGAGATTCGCGGTACGACGAACACAACCCCCGGCGCTGGTTATGTATGGCTTGATCCTGAGGAATTAGGCTATCGCCGTCCTTCCAAATTTGTACGCAACTGGCAAACATGGCTGCAAGACGCGTACAGTTGGCGGGTTGATCTGGCCGATGAATTAGGCCCGGCCGCTGCTCCGGCACAGCTTGAAGATTACAGCCTTGTGTATCTGGACGCGGCAGGTGGAGTAGAACGGTTGGTGCGGGCGACGCCGGATGGTCGAGTGTTGTGGCGGGTTTTATTGAGCAAAGATGCTGTGGGAGTTGTGCCGGAGCAGGAGGGCGTTTATCTGTTTTATGCGGATGGCGAAGTACAGTTCGTGGCGCGCGACGGCACACTTGGGGAAAAATGGTCACTAGGCGAGGCGATACAGGGTGCGCCAACTGCGGCCTTCGGACTGCAATTGTTTCGCACGCCAGATCAGCAGTTAATAGCAGTGAATATCGCTGATCAGCGGGTGGAATGGCGGGTGGATGACGTACAGCGTATTGTGCGTTCAGCCGTAGGCAGCGATGTACTGGGGTTAATTACCGAAGCGCCGGATGGCAGCGCCGAACTGCTAACAATTGGCATCAATGGCACGCTGCTGGATCGCGCTTTTTTGAGTGAACCCGGCGCGTTAGCAGTGGATGGGCAGGGAAATTTACATGCGCTGACGCGGGGCGGCCTGTGGCAGATTGATAATCAGGGAATCTGGACTTTGAGCACTATCACTGTAATTGGCAACCTTGATGCAGCACTAGCGATTGCGCCTGATGGAACACAGTATATTTTTGATGGCCTAGCGCTCACAGCATACAGCGCTGAAAACGTAGGTTTATGGCAAGCGCCAATGCCCCGACAGATCGCCGGTGAAAATCGTCTTACGCTGGCAGACGGCATGATTTTGCTAACCAGCAGCAATGGTGATGTGATTGCATGGCAAACAGCAAACGGCGCGGAATGTGGACGCGCGCGCATCTGGGGAGACAGCCGAACGAACTTGTGGTCAAGTTTAGATGGCGATGGGACGCTGCGGGTGTGGGTAGGCGACCAGATTATCGGTTTGAACTGGCGCGAATTTACGGAAATTTGCCGCTAGCTGCAACCTTGCGGTTATCTTGCGCGTATACGTAATCAGCCGAATTAGTGTCTATACATGATTCGAAAGGCCAACTTCATGAAGGCGCGCGCATTTACAACCATCGCTGTATGGCTGATCGTCATGGCGGCGATTTATGCGTTTATCAACAATTTGACGCGGACGGTCATCGTAAGTTACGAAGAATTTACCTATCAGTCACCCCGTTTCGACGGTTCTGGCGGGATGGAGAACATGACCGGTCAAATGCCGATATATGACACGGTATATGCGCCAGACATCATGATAATTATCAGCGCGATTATCATACTGGCACTGATCATTGCTGCATCTATTGCAACGATGGCTATCTGGAAGAACGCATCAGACAAAGCCTTGCCACAGATCATGAATACTCAGCCAGTAAGCCGCCAACACCCCGACACTGCTAGCAAAATGAAAATTGAGCAGCGACAGCGCGCGCTAACACTTTTGGAATCGATGAGTACCGAGGAATTGGAAGCTTTAGAGCAGGCTTATCTGACTGATGGCACGGGCGAAACGATACCGCTTTATGCGCTGGCGGAGCAGGAACTAGCGCGCTCGCGGGGACGCTAATAATTCGCGCTTACGCCGCCAGCCGTGTTGCCACCATCTATAACCAGCATCTGCCCGGTCATATAACTGGAGTCATCTGAAGCGAGGAATAACACTGCGCGAGCGATCTCTTCGACTTGACCGACACGTCCCAATGGAAAAGATAGGCCTAACTCCGCGAGATACTGCTCGCGGTTTTCTTGCGTAAGGCCGGGATATTTGCTCTGCCACCGGTCTACGTAGGTATCGCCGGGGCATATAGCATTTACGCGGATGTTCTGGCGAGCATAGTCTAACGCCAGCGAACGGGTCATTTGCACTACCGCGCCTTTGCTGGCACTGTAGGCGAAGGCGTTTTGCCCGCCAACCAATCCCCAATCCGAGGCGTTATTCACGATCACGCCGCCGCGCTGCGCGATCATGATCGGGATGATGGCACGGCATAAATAGAAAATGCCGTGTACATTGGTTGCGAAGGTGTCCAGCCAAACGCTGGTCGTCGTTTCGATAATCGGCTTATAGGGAACAATTCCGGCATTATTGAAAAGCACATCAATTCTGGAATACCGGTCTATGATCGCATTCACAGCGGTTTGACATGAGGTTTCATCACGTACATCCAGCGGAACAAAATCGGCGGTGCCACCGGCATTTTGAATCTGCTGTAAAGCGCTAACAGCCCTGTCCTCATCACGGGCAGCGATTACCACTTTTGCGCCTTCCTGTGCAAAGAGAACAGCGGTGGCTAAACCGATTCCAGAATTGCCACCAGTGATGAGCGCAATTTTGTCTTGCAGGCGGTTCATGGATTGTTCCCGTATACGTTCAATTCAAAACAGTTAAGCCGTTATGCGCCAGCAGCACCGACAGAGATTAAAGGCGCGCTGGCTTGTTCCATCGTTGGCGCGGAAGTCAGAAAGGTTGTTGGCAGGCTGAACTGGGGCGGGTATAGAAAGCAATACCACTGCCCATCTGAAGGCCAGCATGACCCCTGTTCGCCGGGCAGTTGAATGGTATCGGGATTTTCTGCTGTAATGCCGGCAATCGCCTCTGCAAACTGATCCGCATCTTCCACCGTATCCCATACGGAATGTAACGACCATACCAGATCGCCATTTTCTTCCTGCCACAGGCGGAATTGATCACCCCCCCATCCGCCAAATTCCACGCCCATGCTTCGCAGCCATTCACGCAGGTAATATTCGCCAAGTGGTAAGTCCCACAATAGTTCGGCATCTTCGGAAACCGGCATATTCAACCCTTCGACAGTGATGCCGGTTTCGCCTGCAAGATATTTTTCGGGGTGCAAAATCTGCTCGGTGGTTGTCGGTAGTTCGTTGTATGCGGCACTTATCGCATCCCAACCGCCTGCGTTATATACCGCCAATACGAAAGCAAGGCCAGAGTCATACGGGAAAATCAATTCTCGTCCCAACCCTGCGGGGGTATCTGGTGGTAAAAGCAGCGTTCCAGACATTGCGCCTTCGGCAAGTAGGGCGAGCGCAATACCGGGATCATTCAACATGGCTGCCTGTGAATAGAGATTCATAACGGCACTGGCGTCACCTTCAATCAGGGAAAGCGCGGCCAATGTGCGATCCGGAGAACTGGCTATTTCAGGGTTGTCTAGAAGGTGCAAATCGAAATGCTGATCTTGCAGAGCATGGGTGTACTCATGCACAAAAATAATCTGTTCGGAGATGGAAAGCCCTGTGCCGACATCCTCTCCGGTCATTGGCAGCACATTCATGATGCCTGTATCAGGATCGTAAAAACCGCCAACCTGAGCGCCAAGTAATCGCAGGTAGGTATCCCGCAGGCTTGCATCCCGCGGAATGATGCCCAGTACCCGGTAGAATGCTTCGAGTCGCAACAACTGTTCTGCCGAAATATCCGTGTCGTAAACATTACTCAAATAGGCGATGGTTTCTTGTCGGGTCGGGAAGCGGCGTTCAACAGGCGATTGTGTATCTAGCCCGCGCAAATTTTCAGTAACATTGACCAGTTCATCTAATTGCACGTTCAGCTCGGGCGGAAGCGGCTCATCCTGAGCTTGAGCGCTGGCGGAGAAAAGGAACAGGGTTAAGGCAAGCGCGATCAATCGTTTCATCAAATCACCATCCATGATTGTTTTGAGCGTGAATATC
>CAZBPB010000110.1:5066-8132 GCA_964493565.1 uncultured Pleurocapsa sp.
CAAGAAAGTGGGCTGCCGGGTCGCCATGCCGGGCGGCTGTCTTCAGACACAGCTTCCAGCAGGCGCTGAATATTGCTGCCATCAGCCTGCATTGTGTAGATGGTACGCGCTCCGTCACGATTAGAGACGAATGCTAAGCGGCTGCTATCCGGTGACCACGTAGGGTTAGTATCCAGATCGCTGGTATCGGTCAAGGCGCGTAGTTCATTGCCATCTGGACGCATGATATAGACATCGCTTGAACCCGCGCGATCAGAGACGAAAGCGATCCATTCACCATCTGGTGACCATGCCGGGGCAGTATCGGTGTAATAGCTGTTGGTGATACGCATGGGCGAGGGAAGCGGCGTGTGCGAATCTAAAATTTCAACAAGCTGCGGATTAAAGACATAGATTTCGGTATTGGCGACTGGCGACCATGCGAATGCTAATTGTCCACCCGGTGACCACGTAGGCGAAAACACATTACCGCGCGATTCAGTGACGCGAAGCGGGGTGGAACCATCAGCAGCGATCATATAAACGCCCTGCGAGCCGCTGCTATCACTGGTTGTGTATGCAATTTGGGTACCGTCTGGCGACCATGCCAGCGCAGAGTTGACGATGCCGTTCAACTGCACACTGGCGATAGCCCGACGGCGGGTACCATCCCAGTTCATGACGATCAGATTACTTTCCAAACGCTGCGGGGATAGAGAGATATACGCGATCTGCTGCCCGTCTGGCGACCACGCAGGGCTAAAATCGAGGGTATCATCACGGGTCAGGCGGGTGAAAATGCCACGAGCAGTATCAAGGAGAAAAATATCGGTATTACCGCTGCGCGCGCTGTCAAAGGCGATTTGATCTGATTGAGCAACTGCGCCAACAGCCATCGCTCCGACAAGCGTCAGCACACACACTATCGCGCACAGGGTTACTAACGGGAGAAGCAAACGTTTCATTGATCAGTAACTGCTCAAAACTTGTTGAACCACACCCCATTTTATTATATCGCCTGCTAGATGTGCCAGAACAGCGCCATTCCTACGATCAGCAGCATGAATACAATGATGAGCACAGGGATACCGATGCGAATAAAGTCGTTCGGTTTATAGCCGCCGGGTCCCATCATCAGCACATTGATAGGGTGCGCGATTGGCGTGAGGAAGGCGGCTGAACAGCCAATTGCGGCAGCGACGCCAATCGCCTGCGGGCTAATACCGAGATCAACGGCAGCAGCGATAGCAATCGGCCCTACAAGCAGAGCTGCAACCTGCCCACCGACCAACTGGGTAATCAGCGCCGCAAATAGGAAAATTCCCCCGGCAAAGCCAAGTGCTCCCAGCGGTGAAAATAGATGAATCATAAAATCGCCCATCGAATCCGCGACTCCGGTATGCGTCATTGCGGTGCTCAGTGGCAGAAAACCAGCGATCAGAAACAGCACCCGCCATTCAATAGAGCGGTAAGCTTCATCCATCTCCAAGCAACCGCTCAGCACCATTGCGATACCGCCAGCGAGCATGGCAATCGCGCCGGGGAGAATATCAAAAATAGATGCCAGCAGCGCCAGCAGGGTAATAGCAATGGCGATCCAGATTTTTTCAGGATGGCGGGGGCGGGCAAGCTGCGCACTTTTCATCACAAAGAAATCAGGGTCGCGCGCGAGTTTGTCAATTTTGGCAGGTGGACCCACCATCAACAGCGCATCGCCAACATCCAACTTGAATTTTCCAACATCGGTACGGTAACTGCGGCCTTCCCGCCATAGGGCGACACTGGTTAGCCCGTATTTGTCGCGAAAGCGCAGTTCCTGAAGTGTTTTTCCGATGGTAGTGGAACGCGGCGGGATGATCACTTCGCTCAGATCCACAATCATCTGGTTCGTCCAGCGCGCTTCACTATTTCGGGCAGGCGCCAGCCCACGTTGATAGAGCTGCTCAACGCGATCTTGTCGTCCCATGACCAGTAAATAGTCATTGACCAGGAGTTTTTCGGATGCGGTGGGCGTGAGGATGGCCTGATGATTGCGCCAGATCGCTAGTACCGTTAGCCCGAGCTGATCGCCGATTTCACTGTCTTGTAGCGACACATTGATCAAGTTTGAAGTAGGCTGCACGCGTACTTCCCACATACGCTCGTTAAGCTGATAGGTACTGGCTAGAGACTGGCTTAGCGTAGTCGCGCTGGCACTTTGCCCGACAGATTCACGGTTGGGTAGCAACTTTCGGCCCAATAGCGTCATAAAGATGATGGTCGCTACCGCGATGATGCCGCCTGTAGGCAAGAAGTCGAGCATGGATAGACCGGGTAACTCATAGGAAATGAGTACCCCGCTGATCACGATATTGGCGGTAGTGAAGTAGGTTGCCATACCACCTACCAGAGTGCCAAAAGCGAGAGGGATTAGCAGCTTTGATGCGCGAACCTGTGACTCTTGAGCAACCTGAATTGCTACGGGTAGAAGTACCGCGCCAGCAGCGATATTATTCATCACAAGCGAGAGCAGCGCGCCGGTACTCATGAAAAGGAATACGAGTTTGATTTCGCTGCCAGCGCCAAGCCGCTTGATTTGCTCTGCCAAACGTTGGGCAACCCCGGTTTCTTCCAGTCCCTGCGATATAAGGAATAGGCCGATAAGGGTGATAATTGCTGGATTGCTAAATCCTTCTAAAGCCTCAGTCGGGGTAACAAGGCCAGTAATCGCCAGCGAAAGCAGCACCAACATACCAACCAAATCGCTGCGTACGCGATTTGAAAGCATCAAAGCCAGCGCGCCTACAACGATAATGATCAGAATTAGTTGGGGTGGTATGACCATGCCTCGCCGCGTTTCTTCAGTAATAAATATGCAAGTAACACAATCGAGTTTACCCTTGAAGCGCGGCTGAGGGGTATGGGATTTGAGGAGTTCTTTGACTTATGATGAACTTTGCTATGAATGATCGTGCTTTGGCAGGGTTGTCTACTTGCGGCGGAGAGTATTAAATGACAAAAGGTGCCGCGCTGGAAGGCGTGCGTGTGCTGGATTTTACGCGTGTGCTCGCTGGCCCATTTTGCACCATGTTATTGGCTGATCTGGGC
>CAZBPB010000110.1:8142-10113 GCA_964493565.1 uncultured Pleurocapsa sp.
TGATCAAGGTTGAGAGTTTACAGGGCGATGATACCCGCCAATGGGGACCACCCTGGTATGAAAGCGGCGCAGAACGGGAATCAACTTACTATTTGAGCGTAAACCGCAACAAGCGCAGCATTGCCTTGAACCTGAAGCACCCCCACGGGCAGAAAATTGCGCGGGGCTTAGCGGCACAGAGCGATATAGTGGTTGAGAATTTGAAACCGGGCGGCATGAGCGCATTCGGTCTTGGCTATGACGACTTGATCGCTATACAGCCGGGATTGGTCTATGCCAGCATTACTGGATATGGGCAGTATGGGCCGTATAGCGAGCGTCCTGGATATGATTTTGTGATTCAGGCGCAGAGCGGGCTAATGAGTATCACCGGGCCGGAGGCGGGCGATCCGTATAAGTTAGGAGTTGCAATTTCGGATGTGATCGCTGGCTTGTTTGCGGCAACGTCGATTCTTGCCGCGCTGCGACACTCGGAAACGACTGGCGAGGGACAGCATCTCGATATATCGCTGTTGGATACCTCGCTTGCTGCGCTGGTCAATATTGCCAGCGGCGCGCTGATAAGTAATCAGCCGCCTGCGAGATACGGAAATGCGCATCCTAGTATTGTGCCTTATCAGTTGTTCGATGCGCAGGACAGGCCATTTGCGCTGGCGGTGGGAAATGATCGTCAATTTGCGGCGCTGTGCAGTCTGATTGAACGTCCTGATCTGGCAGTTGATGAACGATTTGCGAATAACCCGGATCGAGTGGCTAACCGCGAAACTTTGATCGGAATTTTGCAGGCGGTATTTCGCACGCGTAGTGCTCAAGAATGGTTAGACGGACTGCTGGCAGCAGGCATCCCCGCCGGGCCATTGAATGATGTACTGTCTGCTTTAAACGATCCGCAGGTAGATGCGCGGGGAGTGGTGCATAATGTCGCTTTTATGGATGATGTAATCAAGATGGTTGGGCCGGCGGTTGGCTTTTCGACAACACCCCCCAAAATACGTACTGCGCCGCCGCTGCTAGGAGAGCATACGAACGAGATTCTTCAAGCGTTGGGGTACAGTAATGAGGATATATCATTCCTGCGGGAAAGCCGCGCCGTAGGATGAACGCGATAGAATTACTGTCAAAGCCGCAGATAATTTTAGTTTTTGGTGCAACATGATCATCTTTCATAACGTGAAAATTCACACGATGAACCCTCGCCAACCATGGGCAGATACTGTACTGGTTGGCGACAATGGGCGTATCCGATGGGTCGGCAGCTTTGAGGCGATGCCCACAATTGAGGGGTTCGATAAGTTAAAACGCGTGAATTTAGAGGGACGAACTCTGATCCCCGGCTTTAATGATGCACATGTCCACATCTGGAAACTTGGATTGCTGCTGACTGTGCAGGTGGATGCCCGGGCGGCAGCAGCGCCGGATATGGCATCAATCATTGCCAATTTTGCTGAGCGAGCACGAAAAACACAACCCGGTACCTGCTTCACGCGCAGAGGCTACCCTCAGCTTGAACTGCCGGAAAACCGGCATCCCTCGCGCTACGATCTGGATCAAGCTAGCACCGAACATCCAATTGCTTTGACGCGTACCTGTGGCCATATGATTGTTGCTAATAGCAAGGCTTTAGCGCTGGCAGGGATCACCCGTGAAACGCCCGATCCACCCGGCGGGATCATTGCGCGCGATAGTGATGGCGAACCTACAGGATTATTACAGGAAACAGCGCAGGGTTTGCTGACCCGCATTATTCCCGAATATGACGATGAGACGATGGCGCGAGCAATCCGCGCGGCAAATTATCATCAATTGCGATTGGGCATAACCAGCGCCACTGATCCTTTGTTGACTCCTTCGCATTTACGCGTCTATCGTCAGCTTGAGGCGGAAGGCGATCTGGCTGTGCGCGTCAACGGGCTGCCAATACGGAGGCCGGATGGGGGCACTGAAAACCTGCCACTCCAGAACGCTTTGTGA
>CAZBPB010000111.1:0-3071 GCA_964493565.1 uncultured Pleurocapsa sp.
ATTTCAACCATAGTATTCGGGGCATTGGCACGGCTTCCGGGCGCAGATTTCGCGCCACGCCAACGCACAATCAAAAGCACAGCAATTACTAGCGCCAACCCTGCGATCAAGAACGGCGTGACCAGCGACAGCGCTTGCAACGCCGGGTTAAGCGGCACGGCTGACGCACGTTCGCCATACTGCGCCACAAAGTTGGCAATGATCTGATCTTTGCTTAACCCCTGCGCCAACTGCGAACGGATATCTTCGCGCCAGCGATAACACGCTTCCGTCTGGCAGGTATTCAAAGGTTCATTCGGGCAAACCGGACAGTACAGGCTGCGGGCAACTTCCATCACCTGATCATCGGTAATCTGCGCTGGATCAACCACGGCACCCGTATCCTGCGCGGCGGCAAGCAAAATACCGGTGAACAATCCTAAAAGTACCAGAAAGATCGGGATCAGCCGTTTCATGCCGCTGCTCCAGCCGGCGTAGGCTTACCCCGTCGCGACTTTATGCGCTCTGAAACTGGCTCTTTTTGCGATGGCCATGTTGAAATCAAGGTGCCAAGAATCAAGATGATGCCGCCCCACCAGACCAAGTTGATCAGCGGGTTGATATACACCTTAAACGTTACGCGTCCATCTGGCTGAACACCAACCAGCAGCACGTAAAAATCGTTCTCCAAAGTGCTGTGCGCGCCGGGAATGTTCATCACCATTGCGGTCTGATCTTCCGCCGCAGGGAAAACATCGTGGCGCGGGCGCAGGTTTGCCAGTTCATGACCGCCGCGGATTAGTGTTAAATTGGCAATATCCATCAGGCGGCCATCTTCCGCCACCTGACCCGCATCCACGCCGTCGAAACGCATTTCATAGCCGTCAATGCTCAGCGTTTGCCCGATGGCCAGCGTTTGCTGGGTTTCCTGCTGGAACAGCGTACTGCCGATCACACCTAGCCCGATCACAGTGATACCCAGATGCACAATGAAACCACCATAACGACGCCGGTTGCGGCTAAAAATGGAGAACACCGAACGCAGATAGTTTTCGCCGGTCACACGGTGGCGCGAGACTGCCCCACGAAAAATTTCATAAATAGCAACGAACCCGGCAAGCATCACAATGCCATAGCCGAACAATGCGCCCCCACCCGTGACACCGGAGAGGATGAACAGGATCAACCCGGCAAGCGTCAGGGCAAGCGGCACAATCAAGGCGCGCCCCAGCGCCCGCGCAGACATCGCGCCCCACGCTGAAAGCGGCGCGACACCCATCAGGATATACATGGCGATAAATAAGGGCACAGTCACGGTATAGAAATAATCCGGCCCAAGCGTGATATCGGTACTCATAAACAATTCACTGGCAATCGGCGCGCCAAAACTACCCCAGAAGATGACCAGCGCCAGCGCCACAAAGACCACATTATTCAGCACAAACAGCGACTCGCGGCTAAGGAATCCGGCAAAAGCATGTTCGCTCTTCAGTTCACCGCGCCCACGCCGATAGAGGATCAAAATCACTGAAATCAGCGTCACCGCCGCCCAGAAGATAAACATCGGCGCGCCAATTTCGCTCTGAGCAAAGCTGTGTACACTGTCAATCAGGCCGCTTCGAGTGGCAAACGTGCCGAAGATCACCGCCGAGAAGGTGAAGATCACCAGCACCATATTCCATACCTTCAACATGCCGCGTTTCTCTTGAATCATTACGCTGTGCAGGAAAGCAGTGCCGATTAGCCACGGTATAAAAGCAGCATTTTCTACAGGATCCCAGCCCCAATAGCCTCCCCATCCCAGCACATCGTATGCCCAGCGCCCGCCTAGCAAAAGTCCGAGGCTTAGAAACAGCCATGCAATCAGCGTCCAACGGCGCGTAGCCTTGATCCAGTTCGCGGAAAGATCACCGGAAGCCAGTGCTGCCATGGCAAAGGCAAAGGGAATAACAAAACCGACGAAGCCAAGATACAGCATCGGCGGGTGAATGATCATACCAAAATGGCGCAGCAGCGGGTTTAGGCCGCGCGCGGTATCGCCCAGACGCGTTATTTCCGGTGCCACAGCATTTGCCGGGATGAAGACCGTTGAAACCACTAACCCGTTTGGTGAGCTGGCGTCCGGCACAATCCAGTAGCGCGCAAATGGATTTTCAAGGAATAAGGATAGGCCGATGAAAAATGCCAGCGTGATCATGGTGTAGGCGATCACATAAGGCATCAAGCGCGGGTAGCTGCGCCAGTTTAGCAGCAAACACCAGAACAGCAAAGATCCCTGCTGGCTGCCCCACAGTGCCGTAATGCGGTAAAACATCGGCGTGCTGGGATTAGATACCTGCCAGACGTAAGCGATCTGATATTGTTGGGTGATTAAACCGTAAAGTAGGGCGGCTGTTGATAACAGTAAAAGTGGAAAGGTGAGCAGCGCGGCATTGCGCGCGCTGGCAACCAGCGCGGGGCTTTTGCGGCGAACCCCTATCAGCGAGGTAACAACCGCATAAATTGCGACGCCAAATGCCAGTACCAGCGCTGCCAGCCCCAGTTCTGCGGGCATGGTTTACGCTCCGGGATGGGCAATCGATTGATCGGGTTGATTTTCAATAAAGCGGCTGGGGCACTTCAGATTCAATTCACTGACGTGAAAGATACCATCATTTCCCAACTGTCCGGTCATGATGGCTTGCGCCTCGTTTTGCAGAAGTTCAGGCTTAACCTGATTTTCAACGCGTACCTGCAAACGCGTGGCATTCGGATCATTCACAGCTTCATGCAGCGCCTGTGCCAGATCGTCATACTGTTCCGGCATAGAAACTACGGTGAAAGTGATGATCAGATTTTCGCTGTCATACACGATTGTATCGCCCAGCACCGCCCCGGCAACACGGACGTTCTGACCAAGATACTGCGTTTGATTGTTCAGCAGATCATCAACGCTGATGTAATACCGCGCGCCGGAAAGCATTCCGGAAATCACCAGATATGTCACAGCGCCGAGGATGACCAGTCCGCCTACTAAATACTTCCAACGACCACTTGAGGTAATCCCTTTTTGTGGCGGAACGGAAGATACGGGTTTTTCCCAGGTTGCCTGT
>CAZBPB010000111.1:3081-10111 GCA_964493565.1 uncultured Pleurocapsa sp.
TTTCCAGATTTCTAGTCGCTTACATTTCCCGCATTATAGCGGATTTTGTGACGAAAGTCACAAGCAAACGACCCTACGCTTACTCATCGCTCGTGGAATTTTTGTCCTGATAGCGTTCGCGCAGCAGCGAGATTCCGCCTACAGCCATCACCGCGCCCAGTCCAATGAGCAGAATTAAAGTGCTCGTCCCCTCAGCCGTCTGCTGTGCCGCAGCCGTTGATTCCGGCTCTGCAGCAGCCGTCGGTTCGGGAGTTGCTGCCGTTTCCACTTCAGCAGCAGTTTCAGGCGTTGCCCCGGTTGTTGCTTCAGGTACAGCCGTCGGTTCAGTTTCCACAACTGCTGCTTCGGTAGCAGTTTCAACAGCAGCGGCTGTCGTAGCTGTTGGCGCTGGTGTTGATTCTGTGGTGGGTGTCGCCTCTATAGTGGTTTCGGCAGTTACTTCAACTGTCGGCAACGGTGTTGAAGTTGCTTGTACGACACTACCAGCCAGCGAGGTAGCCGTCAACGCAAATGGGGATTGTGTGGTGGTTTCCTGCTGAACTGCCCCTGCGAGCGCGGTTGCCGTTGCCGCAAAAGGCAATTCGGATGATATGCCGCTGGCTATTGCAGTTGCAGTTATGGCAAAGGTTGAAGGATCGGGCGTTGAATCTTGCGCGGCGATGAGTGCCACAGGGGTAGCAATTGAAACACAAGCGATAATGCATAGCCACCAGCGCGCCGGTCGAATCTGCATGAGCAAAAGTTCCCTTCAATTGCAGGTCGAAATCGTGGTGTATTGTAGCGAAATCGCGCGGAGATGACGAGTCGCGGTTATGCGGGGGTTTCTACTATTGACCCGCCCCCGCTGCGCTTAGCTTCCCCTCTCCAACGCATTGAGGAGAGGATCGAGGGGTGGGACTATTTACGGAATGTTGATCGTCCCCTGCCCGGCTGATGTAATTGAAATGCTACCACCCCAATTGCACATACATTTCGAAGAATTATTCAAGGCAGGCTTATTCCCGATCATTACCGTTGCCGAACCCGGCGCCCAGGGAGCGGCAATCACCGGAAGACAGGGTTGCGGCGTCAACACCCCCGATGCCGCCGCGGTTGCCGATGCAACCTGCGGATTCGCAAGCGATTGGCACATGCCAAACGGGGGTATATTCACCATAGAGGCATTATCCATAATGGTTCCCGCTGGCTGGCTGGTTCCGTTGACCATAGCAGCCGGTAAAATAACAATACTTGCCGGCGACGTCCCAAAGGTGCACGTACATTGATCTGTACTAACAACAAGCTGACCCATTGACATACCTCCCAGGTCAATGATTGCCAACCGGCAAAAAACGCTATAGCACAAGATAGAAAATTGTACGGTTCAAAAATTCAAATTTGCAGTTTATAGCCGAAAACAAAAACGGACGACCCGTTGGTCGTCCGTTCATGCTTGCCATGATTACAGCTTATTCGGCCTGATCCTGCGTCATCAGATAGGCGATCATGTCGGCGAGCTGCTGATACGATGTGCGGTCACCAAAGTTTGTAGGCATTACACCAGCCGTGTAACCGGGAACTGTGAATGCGCCGGGATGGATGATGCTTTCAGCCAGATATTCTTCACCCGTGTAATCTGCAAACTGCGGCTCTAGTAAGCGCTCGTTAATAACGCGCGTCCATGTGCCTTCAATAGGTGGAGCAACTGCCGCGCTAAGATGGCAGCCGCTGCAGCCGAACATGACGCCGTTATAGAGCTGATCGCCCACCTGCGGATCGCCGGTCACCTCTGCCAATCCCACCATCAGGTCTTCGGTGGAGGTTTCGGCGCCAACGGGCGGATCCTGCGGGCCAATGGTTACTGTCGCCGGATTAATCGGATACACCGCAAACTGACGCACCGAGTTCAAATCTTCAATCGTCCAATCGTCGCCCTGATCCCAATTTAGGATGAAATTGGTCAGGTCTTCCAACTGGTCGGGGCGCAATGAGCCACCATTGGCCTGTGCCCATGCAGGCATCGGCTCCGGCCAATAGCTTTCGCTAACCGGGCGACCAGAAGCCATGGTGCTGTACACGAAATTATGCAGTGTTGAACCCCAACCAAGCGTCAGCAAGCGATTTGGCTGCTCAGGATCGTAGCCAACGGCCACTGCGGTTTGCATTTGTGCGACCAGCGCATCGCTTTGCGCCTGTAGATCAGCCAATTCTGCATCAATCTCGGCAACGCGAGCGGTATCTCCCGCCGCTTCTGCCTGTACGCGCTCTACGGTCAGTGTAGCTGTTTGCGCTTGAATTTCAGCGAGGTAGTTGTGTCCAAACAGATTCGGGTTGTTCAAGCCGGGAGCAATACCAATAGCACCGCGTCCGTCAATCCCATGACAGGAGGAACAACTAGCGCCGAAAAGCTCTGCTCCACGCTCAATCGAGCGTGCCAGATACTGCTCCTCAAACGCTGCCATACGCGCATTTTCATTAATCCAGATCCAACCCACCAGCACCATGATTGCCAGAAAGCTGACGGTGCCAACGAGGATACGGTGATCAAGGCGCTCGAAAATCAGTCGATTTAATTTCACGGACTACACTCCCGGTGCTGGGAAGTACTGCGAATCTTGATGGATGTACATATAATCGCCGTTGATGCGCTGAACGTGATTTCCTTCTTCATCCAGAACGAAGACCGGGTTGCCGTTTTCATCCAGTACCGGCACACCATTTTCGATTACAACTTCATCCCAGATGATCACTACGTCAACGCGCTTCAGGCCATCCTGCGGCTGGGTAACGATCACCGTCGCCCACGCGTTAGGCATTTCGGCGGGATGCAGCGTCAGGTCGTGTGCCAGCACAGCAATCGCATCCTCTAATTCCGGCGCGTCAGCAGGAATGGGAACAAAGTTCAAATTGGTTACTGGCAAGTGTTGGGTGGCATTCAGGAACGCAATCAGCGTTGGCCCAAGGTCACTCTCCGCCAATTCAGAGTTTAAGTGGGCTATAGCAGTGCCTATATCTCCACCAAATTCTTCGGTTTCAAACTGGGCTGTGGTGTACTGCCCCACCACAAGTTGATCGTATGGAACAGGACGCAGCGTACCCATGTGGTTATGCGCTGGTTCCATCAGCATCTCATGCAAGATTTCTGCGTCTGCTGAAGTCTTAACACCAAATTCGGACAAGCCCATATAGCTCAGGAAAACTAGCAGCGACAGCAGAATGAAAGCCACGCTGAAAGCGAAACGGCGGTGCGCGAAACGGCGGCTCTTGGTCACGTCAATATAGGGCACCACCAGCAGGAAGATGATCACGATAGTCGGGAAGATAATGCCCCAGAGTACCTTGTCACCCAGCTTCAACGCGCCTTGAATCCACAGGAAGTACCACGGCGCTGTCGTCCCTAATGGCGTAACTTGATTGTCCGCATGAGCCTCTAATGGCGCGTGGAAGAACCATGTTACCAATATCACCAGTACCAGCGTGGTAACACCAATCCACATGATTTCGCTGGTCAAAATATCAGGAATGAAGTAAACGCGCTTATCCAGTGGCACGCGCTTGGCAGTATCTTCACCAATATTCTCTTCAGCAGGCGGCAGCGAGTGACCATGAATGATCACCTTGTAATAGTGAACGCCGGTGAAGATGAAAAGAATCGCCGGCACTGCCAGAACATGCAGCAGATAGAAACGCAGCAAACCATTCGCGCCAATATCCGGGCCGCCGCGCAGCAGCAAGTTCAAATTTGTACCAACCACAGGTGGCGGTGACGCTTCAATCATCGAAGCGCCGATGGTGACCGCCCACAATGCCAGTTGGTCCCAGGGAAGCAAATAACCGCTGAAGCTGAGGAACATCGTGCAGATCAGCAAAATAACGCCGGTGAACCACGTGAACTGGCGCGGCTTTTTGTAACTTCCGGTGAAGAACGTCCTTAACATGTGCAGGAATACGATCAGCACCATTGCTTCCGCGCCCAAACGGTGTAAGTCGCGGACAAATTGGCCAAACGGCACATTGCTCATGATGTTCAACATGTTGGCATACGCAACTTCCGGAGCAGGCGTATACCAAATCATCAAGAAAATGCCGGTGATGGTTTCAAAGAATACGAAGTAAGTGGAGAGCCAGCCCAAACGGAATGTAGGGTAAATGCCCGTTACCGACCTGTGGAAATAACTTGGTCGCATGTGCAGCCAGAAACCATCAGCATGTGGCTGAAGACGCGGGTTTGGCTTCCGTGAAGCAGCTTCGCCACGCAGGGCTTCGCGAATGTCTTGAACATTCAACCCCGCAGTGACGCGCTCAACAACTTCATTCACGCCTTCAAGCGCAGCACGCTTTAGCCCTTTTTCCTTAACTTCGTCAAGGAAAGACGGGAATGGGAGGACAGACATAGAAACTCCTCTTTAACCCACAGCGAACCAGTCCGTTAGGTGCGGGCAAACAATAAAAATTAACCTTGAGGCGGCAGCCCATGACCGGGCATCTGGATTTTTTTACCTGTATCAATTGCCACTGAAACAATCTGCTTACCATTCACTGCGATTGCGCCCCCATCTGGCGGCGTAACTTCTATAGAGCCGTCAGAGAAAGTTACCACCACAGGGAAACGATCCAGGCTGCGCGGCGCCGGGCCTTCAATGTACTGCCCGGAAGACTGGAATTTTGAACCATGGCACGGGCATTCGAACCGTGTGGTTTGATCTACCCATTTCGGCAGGCAGCCAAGATGCGTACAAACGCCGTAGAGCACCGCCAGTTTTTCGTCAAAGTGCGAAACCCAGAAACGCCCGCTCGTTTCATTGTAGGGTGCGGCGCCATTTGCTGGAACTTTGTCCGGGGGAAAACTGAAGACGCCACCAAATGTACCCTCTTTGAAGCGCGGCAGCGCAAACCAGATGAAGGCAACAACCGCCTGACCCAACAACATCACTAACGAAGCGCCCCAGATGTAATACAGAAATTCGCGGCGACTGGGGGCTGCCACCTGTACTTTCGGTTCAGCAGTGGTCTGAACCGCTGCTTTTGTTTGTTCGGCAGCGATTGAAGCCATCGTTCGTGTGCCTCCTACAGCTTATTCAGGGTAAAACCCTGTATGCGCCAGTACTTCATTGTAATTCACGGGTGTGATGCAACCAAAATTTATACGAGAGTTTACGTGGGTTAATCATAACTTTCAACCCGGTCTCAGGATAGGGGATGACTAACACAAATTATATGTATACGCTGGTTGCACACTTTTCTTGTTAAGAATATCACAATCGCGAGGCTGTTGTCAAAAAAATTCAGGGTATTATTTTGGGCAAAATGCGGTGTTGCCTTGCCGCTAGAATAACAGAGATAATACGCCGAATGGCGACACAGCGTTTCTCTTACGGAAACTTACGTTGGTATGATATTGCCGACCCGACAATTCACGATATTGCCGGGCTGCGCCGCGCATTCCCGCAGCTTAGTGAACTCAACCTTGAAGACGCGATCAGCAATATTGAACGCCCCAAACTGGATCAGGAAGATACTTACCTCTTCATTGTGCTAATGTTTCCCCTGTTTGACCCTAAAACCCGCCTGACCCGCAGCAGCGAAGTTGATTTTTTTGTAGGCAAAGATTTCGTCATCACGATACATGATGGTGTTCTGAAACCGCTGATTCGTACCGCGCAGAATTGCGCCGAAGAATCTGATTTACGCAGCAATCTTATGGGCAGTTCAGCCGCGCATTTTTTCTATGTGCTGCTGGATCGGATGGTGGACTATATGTTTCCCATCCTGTATAAAGTTGAAGGCAAAATCCATGAGATAGAGGAACAGATCTTCGATCCGAAAAGCGAGAAAGAACTTATCCGCGAGATTGCGCTTGTTCGCCGTGATGCCATTGCCCTGCGCCGCATTATTCATCACATGCTGCCGATCCTTTCACAGATCGATCACCGTATATCCAACTATGTTGAGGGAGAACTGGAAGATTATTTTGGCGATCTGGTTGATCATGCTCAGAAAGCCAAAGACATGATTGACGAAGAATTTGAGGTAATCAGCGCCTTATCGGATACTGCTGATCGTTTGCTTACACATCGCCTAAATTCGGTCATTAGAATTTTGACTGTGATTTCGGTGATCATGCTGCCACTCACGCTGGTTTCCGGTATCTTTGGGATGAACGTCAATTTACCAATTGCCGAGCGCGAACATGCTTTTGGCATTATTGTAGTGCTTATGCTTTCCATCACTATCACCATGCTCGTAGTATTTCGCATTCGCCACTGGATATGACCAGAGAACTTCACCCCGCCCTTCCCAGCCCGATTCTCGTTAGAACCAGCGCCCAGCTTCGCGATATGCTGACGCGGATTCGCGGTGAAATGACTCACGCCCCCCTTCTGGCAGTGGATACCGAAGCCAATAGTATGTATGCCTACCGCGAACGGGTGTGTTTGATTCAGTTTTCAACCCGCCTGACCGATTACATTGTCGATCCTATCGCCGGCTTCGATATCACCCCGCTTGGCGCGCTTTTCGCTGACCCCGCCATCGAAAAAGTGTTTCATGCCGCCGAATACGATTTGATTTGCATGAAGCGTGAATTTCAATTCACCTTCACCAACCTGTTCGACACGATGATCGCTGCCCGTGTCACTGGAATGAAGAACTTTGGGCTTGGCCCATTGCTGGAAGAATTGATGCAGGTTGAGGTGGATAAGAGCCACCAGCGAGATGATTGGGGGCATCGCCCCCTTCCCAAAGACAGCCTGATCTATGCCCAGCGAGACACGCATTACCTGCCAGCCCTGCGAGATTATTTTTCCGGACGGCTCACCGAGCTTGATCGCTGGGAAGATGCGCGTGAATCGTTCGCTGAACTGGCGGACGTGAACGGCGTAGAGCGGCTCTTTGATCCTGAAGGTTACTGGCGATTAGCTATTCCCAACCGGCTAACCCGTCGGCAAACAGCTATCCTTCGAGAGCTGTATCTGCTGCGGGACGAGATCGCCAAAAATCGCAACACACCCCCTTTTAAGGTGATGCAGGATAAATCACTGGTCGCGCTGGC
>CAZBPB010000112.1:0-484 GCA_964493565.1 uncultured Pleurocapsa sp.
GAACAACCCGTCTTTGGCGTAAAACCCGGCCATTTGATACCTCATTCAAAGAAATACGCAGCTTATTTCATAAATTAGTCACGTCATAACTGAACTTACTAACCTGCCGTTTTCCGTTCTCGAAAGCCCAGAACGTTCAAAGCTTTTTGTATATCAGCACTGTTTGTGTAGGTATCCCAGATCAACCGGCTCAGATAATTCTCGATCATGATCATCGAACAACCCTTATCTATCCCGTAAAGTGTGCTGCTGTACCATTCCGGTTCTACAGATAGATTGTAGGCATCATAGAAGCCATACTTACCCCATGTTTGAGGATGATCGTGATAAAGATGCTGTATCATCTCAATCACCAGATCTGGAACAAAGACCAGTGACGAAATCGCCCCGTAAATTGAAACTGTCCCATTGGGTTTCGGATCGAGCAAAGAAGGTGGGGCGCCGGAAACATCGTAGCCCGACGGACTGTCTCCACAGCTAATAC
>CAZBPB010000112.1:494-6966 GCA_964493565.1 uncultured Pleurocapsa sp.
GCCCATAGGTTTTGAAATTTTGAGCCTGTTCAATACAAAAACTGCGATTCGCCAGCGTCGCCAGTCGCGTGTTTTCAAACCAATCTATACCGTCAGGATCAAGATACTTTTCGCAGTCTAACCATGCTTCACTAAACTGGTACGCAAATAAGTTGCCACCGGGGTTGACGATAATGTCTCGCCCCTCAAATTTGCGTTTGTCGCGGCGAAACCCAGCATACAGCTTTCGCGCCAGTTCTGGCGGAAGCTGCCCTGCCGCCTGCAAATACATCATCTTTTGCTCAGCAGCCATGTCCCATTGGCTAATGAATCCCGGATCACCCTGAACGTAATCACCTCCTCTATCCGGGTTATATGCCATGCGAAACAGCGTTAAGTCATCCTGCTCAAAAACGATGAAGTTCCAATCTACGCGTCGCAGAATTTCATCTGCCATTTCCTGAATCTGTGCATCTTGAAAGTAGGCCGCAGCGGTAATCACGCCATTTAAGCACAGCGCTGTATCAATGGTTGAATACTCGCAAGTTCGCCAGCGCCGGGCAGTATCAATATCCAGAAAATGGGCGAAGAAGCCGCGATGGTGTGACGCACGATGCAGCAGCGTATCCAACGTACCCCGCGTAATTTCCTGTGCTTGCTCCCGGGTCATAAAACCCCGTTCGCTGCCTATAACCCACGCTGTTAGCGCAAAGCCGGTTGCAGCAATCGAGGCAAATTTCGCCTTTCTGGTGGAATCAACCGTCAGCCCAAACCCCGCACTCGCAACATCAAGCTTAGTAAAATCATGATAAAACTCAACCGAACCGCGCAGTTCCTGATGCAGAATATCAACCGGATCCACAATTTTACGCTCCCTGTGAAACAGATGCGCTGCTGTTACGCGTTGAAGATTGACGCTGGATAAAATGGGTTGGGATACGCTGCCCGTCAAAAGGCGTCTTATGTTCTATAAAGTCGATTAACTGGCGAACGGCCATCGTTCCCCATTCAAAACGTGATGTACCAACCGTAGAAAGTGAAGGCTGCAAATACCGCGCGAGCGGTATATCGTCAAAACCAACAACAGCGATATCATCTGGCGCGCGCAAATTTCGATCTTTCATGGCATCCATAAACCCGATTGCCATCTGATCATTCGCACAAAATACGGCATCTGGCAGGACAGCGGCATGCAAAATCGCTTGACCAGCCTCGTAGCCTGAGCGCTCTGTAAAGTTGCCGTGAAACACTGGTATCTGTAAATCGTGCTCTTCCGCCATCTCCAAAAATGTTTTCATGCGCTCGGCATTGTCGAATGAATCGCTAGCCCCGGCAACGAAACACATTTTTCGGTATCCCTGACCGTAAAGATGCGTGAATACCTCACGTACCCCCAGCGTGTTATCCAGCAGCAAAGGCACAACATATTCACTTTGCAGTGGGCGATCAAGAATCACAATCGGGAATCGGCTGGAAGCCAGCTTGCGTACCGCTTCAGTCGAAAGTTTGGAGTCAAAGACAATCGCGCCATCAACTTGACGGTGGAAAAGGATTCGCCGCGTTGAGCGGCTCTCCGGGCAAACCAATAGTTCATAGTTAGTGTTCAAAATGACACTGTGGATGCCTTCGAGAATGTCCTCATAGAAAGACCCGCCAAAACGAGAAATGAACACCCCGATGATCTGTGTTTTGCGGTATTTCAGGTTACGGGCAAAGGCATTAGGATGGTAATTCAATTCTCCCGCCGCCTGCATCACGCGTTCGCGGGTCGCCTGGCTGATATTCCCCGTATTATTCAGCACATAAGATGCCGTAGTAACGCTTACGCCGGCGTGTTGAGCAACGTCTCGTATGGTCGTCATGAAAGTTTCATCCATCATCCCTATTAAAGTGCTCACTTGAGAATGCGTATAAGCCTACACATCAGCACACAGATTGTTACCATCCAGCATTAGCCAGATGATGAATAGATGCGATTTTGATTAGATTGGTGAAACATACTTATAGCAGCAAATGGCGCAAAAAACGGGGTATTCAATGAGCCAGTAGTTACCGCAAAAATCTTCATTGAAAATTCTATTTCCAACTATTCTCGAAACGAATTTATTGACAGCTAAAGCTAAGAATGCTAGATTAAAAAAGTGAACCGTTTCACTTCATCAAATTTAGTGTATTGAAAAGTTCTCTAAAAGTAAAGTTATGTCCTGCTCTGAGGCCCCATGAGCGAAAAATTTAAGAGCCGTTACGGCTACTTTACAGATAACGGCAGAGAATATGTAATAACGACACCACTAACCCCCCGCCCCTGGGGTAATGTGATCAGCAACGGCGATTACAGCATGATGATCTCGCAAACGGGATCAGGCTACAGCTGGCGCGGCAACGCTGGTCAAAACCGTATTACACGCTCATTCCAGGACCTGATCAAAGATAACTGGGGGAAGTATCTTTATATTCGCGATCTTCAGCGGCAAACGTACTGGTCAGCGACCTACAAGCCCGTCATGCGCCCGTATCAACGCTATGAGGCTGCCCACGCCCCCGGATATTCCCGCTTTACAAACCATGTTGAAGACATTGAAAGCGTGCTATCTGTTTTTGTAACTGCGGACGCGCCGGTTGAAGTTCTTCAATTAACGCTGACCAATTTAAGCGATGAAATTCGCGAACTGGATATCACCTCTTACACCGAATGGCTGCTCGGTTTTGCGCCGGACGAACACCGTGAATTTCATAAACTGTTTATCGAAACCTCCGCCGATGCCGATGCACAGGCGGTTTTTGCTCGCAAATGTATTTGGGGTTTTCCCGACGACAAAGGCCGGCACAACAATGTTGACTGGCCCTATACCGCATTTATGGCAGTCAGCGAACCGCTAAAGTCGTTTGACTGCGATAAAGAGTCGTTTATCGGCATGTACAACAACGATGATCGTCCACAAGCGATGATCGATCCGAAATTAGCTGGCAGAACCGGGCGTTTTACCGATGCAATCGCCGCCTTACAAGTCGCAGTCACATTGCAACCCGGCGAGTCGAAAACTGTCGTTTTCACCATCGGCGCGGCAGAAAATGACCGTGAAGATGCCTCAGAACTTATCGCTCGCTTCACCTCATCTGAAAAAAGCGCACAGGCATTAGAAAATGTGCATGCGTTCTGGTCACGATTCCTCGATCAGGAATACGTGGAAACGCCGGATGAAGCCCTCAATTTCATGACCAATATCTGGCTAAAATATCAGGCGATTTCCGGTCGGTTATGGGGAAAATCGGGATTGTATCAGGTATCTGCGGGCATCGGTTACCGGGATCAACTGCAAGATAGCCAGATATTTCTGGTCAGCGAACCTGAGCTTGCCCGTAAACAACTGCTGTTGCACGCCGCGCATCAGTTCATCGAAGGCGACGTATATCACTGGTGGTTTTCAATTCGTGGTGGTGGCCCGCGTACCAATTGCTCTGATGATCTGCTGTGGTTGCCGTTCATCCTGAATTCCTATTTGAAGGAAACAGCCGATTACGGGGTTTTGGACGAAGAAATCCCGTATCTCAATGGCCCTGCCGAGTCGCTTTACGAACACTGTAAAAGGGCAGTTGAGCGTTCATTCTCGCGCTTTTCTCCGCGCGGCGTTCCTTTGATGGGCGATCATGACTGGAATGATGGCCTTAGCGCTGTCGGCACAATGCTCAAAGGCGAAAGTTTCTGGGTTGCCGAATTTCTGTACATGATCCTTGGCGAATTTATTCCATTAACGCGCAGCCGCGGCGATGAGCGTTGGGCGGATCGCTGTGAGACAGTACGTGAAAATCTGAAAAATGCTCTTAACCATTACGGCTGGGATGGCAAGTGGTATTTGCAGGCTACTACCGATGACGGGCTGCCATTAGGCTCAAACGAGAACGAAGAAGGTAAAATTTTCCTGATGCCTAATATCTGGGCGGTGATGAGTGGCGCTGCTGAAGAAGCCCGCGCTCAAATTGCGATGGATTCTGTAACTCAATATCTGCTCAAAGATTACGGCACAGTGTTGAACTACCCTGCATTCACAAAACCCCGACCTGATATAGGATACGTTACCCGTTACGCACCGGGGCTGCGAGAAAATGGCGGCGTGTACACCCATGCCGCAACATGGTCAGTGTGGGCATACAGCGCAAACGGTCAGCCCGAACTAGCCTATGAAGCCTATCGAAAAATATGCCCGCCAAATCGTAGTGTTGATATTGACACGTATAAAGCTGAACCATACGTAACGCCGGGTAATATTGATGGCCCGCTTTCAGAATATTATGGTCGCGGTGGTTGGACATGGTACACGGGTTCCGCGCAATGGCTGCATCGGGTTGCCACCCACTGGATTTTAGGGATTCGTCCTCAGGAAGATGGTCTTTTAATCGAACCCAATATTCCAGCGCATTGGCCCGGTTTTAAGATGCGGCGCAATTTCCGTGGCGCAACCTATGAAATTGAGGTCGAAAATCGTGGTGGCGTCAATAACGGCGTTCGCGAAATAACGGTTGACGGGAAAGCATTCACCGGTAACCTTTTGTCCGTTTTTTCCGATGGAAAGACACACACCGTTCATGTTGTTCTAGATTCTTAAAGCTGGAAAGGAGCATGCCGGCGCTGTTCAGAATTGTTCAATCTTTACGAAAGGTAGGTATATGTCCACCAATTTAATTATCATCACCGTCCGGTAAATAGATTGCGAAGAGTTGAAAATGTCAAACTTAAAGAAATTCACCAGCATTGCCATTCTATTGTCGTTAGCGCTCGGCCTCATGTCCTTTGGGATTGGCGCGCAAGCGCAGGGATCCACAGTTCGTTACGCCACATGGAATCTGGGGACAGAAGAGGAAAACAATATCCAGCGCCAACTGGTTGCCGCCTATCAGGAAGCGCACCCTGATGTCACCATTGAACTTGTAGATATGTCCGGCGATGGCGGTTGGGAAGAGAAGCTGACCAATCTGGCTGCTAGAGGCGAGCTGCCGGACGTGTTCATGGCTAACAATACCCCCTACTACGTCCAGAACGGCTGGCTTGCAGATTTGACCGCCAGCGTACAGGACGATCCCGATTGGGCTGCGGTGCCTCCCGTTCTACAAGATGCCGTAACCTACAGCGATCAGGTTCTCGGGCTGCCGAGCGCACAATTCGTTATGGGCTACTTCATCAATCAAGACCTGTTCGACGCCGCAAACCTTGACGCACCGCAGTACGGCATTTCGACTGATGATTTCTTCGCCGCAGCAACATCCCTGACCGATGTTTCGCAGGGTGTGCTTGGTCTTCACGAAATGGAACCCATTCTTGGCTGGTATCCCAGTACAGAAGACAGCAACTTGCATTGGTTCAGCTTTGATGGCGAGCATATGAACTACAACTCGCAGGCGTTTCGGGATGCTGTGGATACAGCTTTGGAAATGCAGCCACACACATGGCAGGGACTCAGTGACGAGCAGAAGGCAGCATTCACCTCTCAAGGCCCATGGGAACTGTTCCTGAATCAGGAATCCGGTGCTGTATGGGATGGCGGTTGGGTTGTGCCTGCATACTCAGACAACGCCACCTTCAACTGGGATTTCATAGGCATTCCCGGGGGTAACCAGGCAATGGTTACTGATATTCTGGCGGTTTCCGCAACCGCATCCGATCCCGATGCTGCTTATGACTTTGCGAAGTGGATGAGCTTTTCCAGCGAGGGTTACGCTGCCGAAGCCGCGCTGGCAGAAAGTGGCGATACAGTGCCGACTAGAATGCCGGTTTCGGTAACGCCTGAGAGCATCGATCTTTACATGTCGCTGGTTGGCGAACGTCCCGGTTTGCGCCAGGCGCTTGAAAACCTGGATGCCAGTCTGGTTGAATCATTAGCAAAGATTGTTCCCGGCTATATCAATGCCCGCTGGGAAGGTACTCCGGGAATTGATATCGGCGAGAATCAGGGTGTGAACCTCGGGTTTATCTTCAGCAACATTAGTTCAGGCCAGTTCCAGTATGCAGATCTTGCCCCGCAGTTAGAGGAATTTGCCAACAATATTCTCGATGAAGCAAACGCACAACTCTCACAGTAAGAAAGTCAGTTAACAGGAAATGGGAACGACTGCCGCACAGCAGTCGTTCCCATTCACAAATAAAATACAGGGTGATGTCAGTTTAAGAAAGAAATGAAGAAATCCCTTTTATTAAAGAGCATTTGGCGTAAATTGGTTTGCGACCGGGGATATTGCAATGCTCTCTAAATTTAGAATTATTTTTCGCCCCATCCCGCTATTGCTGATTTCCGTCGCAATAATCGTACTACTGGGCTATGCTGCACAGTCAACCAGCGCAGATGGCATAGGCGCGGGATGCGTTACACCGCTGCATCAAGACGCGCTTGAAACACCTACAGAGATACCCGCACAGTTCACCGGTCTTACTTTTGAAAACGCGTTAGCAAACCGACCAATAATCACTATTGGCGCAGATTCATTTGGCACACCCCTTACC
>CAZBPB010000112.1:6976-10103 GCA_964493565.1 uncultured Pleurocapsa sp.
CAGAGTGAAATCGCAAGTCAATATGCCGGCGATAGTGTCTTGTTACAGCGTGGTGATAGCCTGCAAATCAGTTTCGCTGTTCCTGAAAGCGGTGAATATATCTTTGCGTTTGATGCCGCAGCTACTGCTAATTCAAGTGTCCCCGAATTAGCAGTGACCATTGATGGTGAATACCCGTTCGTTGACTTTCAGCAGCTTTTATTCCCTGTTTACTATCGTAACAGCAGCAATCAGTTCCCTAAGGATCGTTACGGAAATGATGCGCTCATTGCTCAAGAACGTGATGTCCGTTGGTCAACGATATGGGCACGTGATGTGGAACTGAGCGCGGCTTACCCGCTGCGAGTAAATCTACCTGCTGGCGAACATCAGCTTGATATCACGCTGAACGAAGGGGAGTTATATCTAGGCAATATCTATGTCGTCCCATTTGCTCCCTACCCTGACTACGCGCAGTATCTAGCTTCCCAGTCTGCCCCCGCTACGTCTGGCATTTCGATGACTGTGGAAGCAGAACTGCCAACCTATAAAAATGAAACGTCGGTACGCCCCGCGACTGACCGCAGCGTTTCAGTCACCCCTTATGACACTTACTGCCAGCTTATGAATACGCTGGGTGGTGAAAGCTGGGATCAAAGCGGCAGCACGGTCTATTACAACATTGAAGTGCCTGAAGACGGTTTATATTCCATTACCTTACGCGCGCTGCAAAACTCCCGTGGAAATTTCACGGTCTTCCGCCGCATCACTGTGAATGGCGAGGTTCCGTTTGAAGAGCTGAACGCCATCCCCTTCCCCTATTCCGCAGATTGGATAGATGTGCCGCTGGGCGGTGAAACTCCCTACCAGATCTTTTTGCATCAGGGCACTAACGTTATAGGTATTGAAGCAACAAATTCACCGTACTTGCACGGCATCGAAACTATTCAGGAAGCGCTGCAAGACATCAATGCGCTGGCGCTGGAAATCAGGAGTCTTACCGGCAACCAGCGTGACATATTCAGGGAATGGGTTATCTCCGATTACATTCCCGACATTGATGAACGCCTAAACACAATTGCCCAAAATCTGATTGATGATAAAGATACCCTGTTGGCCATTGATCCCAGCGGCGCATCGCCAGAGATCATGACCTACCAGATGGCAATAGATAACCTGTTGTTTCTGGCAGACAATGTTGATCAGATTCCGATTTACCTAACCAGACTTTCCGAGGGTACAGGCTCAGCAGCGCAGCAATTGGCATCGCTGCTCCCGCTCCTGCAATCACAGCCGCTGGCTTTAGACAAGATCTATGTTCACTCGCCAGATGTGGTTGTACAGACCCCTACACCACCGTTCTATATCTCTATCTTTGAAGACTTTAAGCGCTTTCTTTACTCGTTCCAGCCAGACCCCTATCAAACCATCGGCGCTGGCGACAACGAACTGGAAGTATGGGTAAACCGCCCGCGTCAGTACGTCAATTTGATGCAATTGATGGCTGACACTATATTCACGCCTGAAACCGGCATTCGCGTCAAATTCTCGATCATGCCCGACGAATCGAAACTGATACTCGCCAATGCCGCCAATACACAGCCTGATGTGGCTCTAGGTGTAAGCACCAATGTTCCCTATGAATTAGCCGTTCGGAACGCCCTGTACGATCTACGATCATTTCCTGATTTCGATGCCTATATTGATATTTTTTCCCCCGGAGCACTGCTTGGTTACATCATTAACGATTCTGTGTACGCGATCCCCGAAACGCAGGACTTCTGGGTAACGTTTTACCGTGAAGATGTGTTCGACTCCCTGAATATGTCTGTACCGCAAACATGGGATGAAGTGATCGGCATTTTGCCAGAACTTCAGCGTTATGGCATGAACTACAACACCGCGCTTTCCAGCGGCGCCGGGCAAAAAAATTACCTGATGACCGCCCCCTATTTGTTTAACTATGGCGCGCAGCTTTACAGTGACGGCGGTTTTGCCACCGGACTACAAAGCGAAGAAGCAATCGCTGCTATTGAGTTTATGGCGGATAGCTTCACGATTTACGGTATGCCCTTAACCACCGCCAGTTTTTATCAAAGTTTTCGCGATGGCAACGTGCCGATTGGCATCTCAAATCTGGAAACTTACGTCAAGTTAACGACCGCAGCGCCAGAGTTAACGGGTTTATGGAATATAGATTTATATCCGGCAACAGTGCTTGCCGACGGCACTGAAAACCGCTGGGCTACAGGTTCTGCGCAAACGGGCATCATTTTCCAGAATACCAACATGCCAGATGAATCATGGGAGTTCTTAAAGTGGTGGATGTCAACCGAAACGCAGGCGAGCTTTCAAGAACAATTGGTTCTGAATTATGGGCGTGAATACCTGTGGTTTTCAGCAAATCTGGAAGCATTCAGCCAGGTTGACATTCCTGAAGAGCACCGTGAAACCATCCTGGAGCAATGGCAGTGGGTACAAGAACCGGTCAGGCTTCCCGGTGGATATATGCAAGAGCGTGAATTGAGCAATATATGGAATCGCATCGTGTTTAATGGCGTGAACGCCCGTGTCGCCATAGATCGCGCCATCATTATCATCAACCGGGAAATTGCCCGAAAAATGGAGGAGTTTGGTTATCTGGAAGATGGTGTGAGGGTACGTGATTACGCTATTCCGACCATCAACACCGTGATTGGCTGGATGCAAAATGCAGATTAACCGGACTATTCAACGATGGGTTGGAAAGGAAGGCAGCGCGTATGTCTTTCTCACCCCCTACGCAATGCTCTTTATCGTTTTTATCATTATTCCTGTAGCCGCAGCATTCTTGCTATCGTTTACCTTCTTCGATGCTATCCAGCCCCCGCGCTTCGTCGGTCTAAGCAACTACATCGCCCTGATCACACAGGACGACACCTTCATGCGCTATGTACTACCCAACACTATTCAATTTGCCGTTATCGTTGGTCCCGGTGGCTACATACTGGCATTTCTACTTGCCTGGATGCTTGCCCAGCTTCCAAAAGTACCCCGTACAATCTTTGCGCTTATTCTTTATTCGCCTTCGATGACTGCCGGCGTAGCGATGGTTGTGGTCTGGAAAACGCTCTTCAGCGGCGATCAAACAGGATATTTAAACAGTATA
>CAZBPB010000113.1:0-6111 GCA_964493565.1 uncultured Pleurocapsa sp.
ATCATTTACTTCCGGTAACCAGAATACACCAATTTGATTACCGGCCCCCACAGAAACCACCGGTGCCCAATCGGAAATAATGTCGTTACCTTGAGCACCTAGCAGAAGAGGATATTTCACTTTGATTCGCCCGAGTCCGTCCGGGTCTTTGATGTCGGTAACAATGGCAATCACTAAACCGGGAAGCTCGTGCCTGCCGCTGGTTGTGCCAGACGACAACAGGTCCGACATTAACTTTCGATGTGTACCCTCGATTCGGAAGTGGGTAAGGTAATTGGCATCTTCGGTAAAGGTATGGGTCGCTGATGTAATGACGTATTTTCCACTGAAATGGTCCCCCACACCATCAATCTTCACAACCGCGCCGGGTGTTATTTGGGGCACTCCAAAGCAGGTGCCATCCGCCTCTATGAATTCCGCATTGATGCTATTGAGCAAGGATTGGGCAACCTTGTTCGCTTCGCTCTGAGTCGCCATAGGTATATCAGGTTCAATAACCGTTGCTCTTCCGAAACTATTGGCCGCCTGACCTCCTGACTTGCCAAAACCAGTCGCCGGATGTGACTGAGAGGATGTTGCTGATCCAACGAGTGCCTGATTTTGCTTAAGATCCCAGGCTTTGACTTTTACTTCATTGACCTGACCAGCGATTGACATTCGGGGGTAAAAGGAAATCAGCTTTTCACCATAAGCTAATGACTCTTCAGGACTGCTTACCGGCTGCTTGACAATAAGTTTCGTGTCGTCAATACGTACTTCCAGCCCATTAAGCCGGGCAAGCCGATTGATATATTCAAGGTCAGTTTGATTGCGCTGTGTCAACTGGTCATAGATAATGGCCGTATCCTGAACTTCGGAAGTTAAACCGTTGTCTCTGGCAAGCTTAGTGATAATCTCACTGGCTTTTTGCTTGATAAATGTAGCTGTATTGGTACTTCGATTAAGGCGATGCCTTTTATCGTAAGCGCGAACGAGAATGATGACCTTCCCGCCCTCATCAAACTGGGGTTCGACTGAAACGACCTCGCCCTTAAATACAATTTCTTTGCGTGATTCCGGCTCTCCAAGGGGCGCAAACGAGACCTCCAACGGATTCGCCAGCCATTGACTGACTGCCTTAGGAAGGATTGAGAGTGAGCTTTGTTCGTTTGAATCCATATCTGTGAATCGCAAGGTTGCAGCATCAGGAACATCAACACTGGTATCAACTTCTACAGACAACAGTTTTTTCATGTCATCCGGGGAAACCAATGATCCTGATATCTTCAAGAAGACAAATGCTCTTACCGCCGTACCATTTGCTGATGGTGACATTGTCAATTCCCTTGCAGTTACTAAATAACGGTTCCAGCCGGGACGTTAAGCGGGTTTGCAATTCCAGCTGCCCCCGCGCTAGCGCGCCATCCCTCGGAACCGGCGACATTATCCGCACTGGTTACAGTATCTCCTGCTGATGCGGCGGCACCCGCTGCCCCTGGCTGCTGCGCGGGCGGCGGGTCTTCCGGCTCACGTTCCTGCAGCGCAATCGTAATTTTGCAGCGCAGCGGGGTGCCATCGTCCTTAAAGAAGGTGAACTGTTCGGTAAGTTGTTTGATGATGGCGCGAAACTTGATTTTCTCGTTCCAGTTAAATTCTACGTCGGGTGGGTCGCTGAGATTGGTATCAGCACTCGCGTTTTCCTGCGTAACTTTCATCATGTCCCACAGAGGACGGGTCAAATCTTGAACATCCGTGCCTTTGTCTGAAGTATCAAATATCAAATTCAAGGTTAGAGAGCGAGGGCCACCCTTTTGAAAGCGCACCTGTCCTTGATCCTGCCCTGAACCCGAGTTTTCGCCCCAGGTATTGGACTTAGAGATAGAAAACTCGAAGGGATTGAACATGCACTTGACCACTTTACTGGTATCGTCCATGTTGGTGATGGTCGCGGGTTTTAGACCACCTCTTGTCAGGCTATCCATAAGATCATTCCTCCCTACTCTTTAAGTCAAGCGTCGCTCGCAGTTTTACCGGCCAAAACGACGTTCATGTTCATCTCGAAGTTTTGAACGCAGCACTTTGTAGACCTCACGCGCAAGCCCATCAATGTCTTGCTCTTGAGCCTTATCTTCTGTGCCAGCATTGCTTTCCGTGCTGCTGCCGCCTGTGCTGCTACTGCCTGCGGATTCAGCGCGCTGCACCCAGGTGCTTCCCGTTTCGTGAGGGACGGGCGAAGCCGAAAAAGCTTGCTGAGTTGACGGGGCCGCGCTTTCAAAAGATTGTGTAGAGGGTTGAAAGCGCGGCGCGGCTGCGCTGGCATCCAGAGATCGGCGTGCCGATGATACCTCATTGGCTGGCATCTGGCTGATTTCCGGCGCGGCTGGCGCTGGTTTCAGCCCCGCAACCGGCGTATCCGGGGGTAGATTAAGCATTTGCAGCATACCTGCTTCCACCGAACCGGGCGTTGGAACGCCGGATTCGGGCGTGAAATTGTGCGAGAATGACTGGGATGGTGCAGACGATGATGCGCCGGTATCCAATGAGCGAGAGATAGAAGGCACGTTCACGGAAGGGGACGGGGATGCGTTGGATGACGGCGCGCTATAAGTTTGCGGGTGTGCGCGGGGCTGATCTATGAAATTGCTATTGAATGCCTGGGCGATATCAAAGTCATGAACTGGCAGATCGCTGCTGTCTTCAAGCGAGTCTGCATGTGGTTGAACACTACGCTGAATGGATGGTGATGTTGCGGGACTATTGGGCTGATTCACAGTTGGAGGTGAATAGGTTGACGATGCCGGTTGAGCCGAGCCAGACATGAAACTGCTATCAGGCATTTCGCTGTACGGCGACGCTGCCTGTGGCGCATCGCTCATAAAGCTGCTATCTGAATTAGATGAAATTGGGGGCTGCGGCGCAGGCTGAACCGTATTTGCAGTTTCTGCTTTGCGCTGAACTGCGGCTTTACCTGACGAAGGCGCAGGTGTATCCACATTGGTTTGGCTTCCCGATGTGCTGCGTGGCGCAGGTTTGGCAGGCTCGTCAAACGCTGGCGCCTCCATATAAGTTTCCCACGGTGATGGCGCTGCAAAGCTAGGTGGCGCGGGTGGCGCAAGCTCTGCGGATGGCGTCCATGCCGGCACAGGCGCGGCAGAGATTTCGTCTTCGTTCACGTCGCGCTGTACCGCATTGGCAGTATTTTCGCCCGGAGTGTAGCTTACGCCCAGACTACCGCGACGACGCTGAATTGACCCGTTAGACTTCCTTTGTGGCGCTGCCGCAGCGGGAGTTCCGATATGTGCGGACTGCGGGGTTGAAGGCGACTCAAGCTGCGTCTGCGCTTCAGCGGTATTCACTGCGCTGGATGGCGTATTAAAAGAGGCATCCGGAAGATCCGCATAACGGCTGATGGCGGGTGTAGTTGTTGCGGTGGGAATATCGGCGCTTTGTTGAATAGATGGCGTCGGCGTTAACAACGTTGGTGTTTCAGCAGCATTTTCTGCTGGCGCTGAGTGCTGCGATTCGATAGATGGTTGGTTATTCGTCGCAGGGGCAGGGGTTTGTGAATCTGCGCTTGCTGTCTTAGATGCGGATGTTTTGCGCTGAACTGATGTTGTGGGCTGCGATTGCGCCGAGAATACTGTATCTTGAGACGTCGGCTGCGGCGCAGCAGGGCCACTTTGTGCATCTGAACTTGCTGCTGACGGCGTGACCGTATTAAAAGCAGCATCGGGTAGATCTGTGTAATTGGCGTTCTGCGGATCGCCGGATCGCTGGATGCCGGATGCAGGCGATACAGTTTGATGCGTGTCAACTGGTGCATCTGGAGTTGCTTCACCACTAGCGGAAGTCAGCAGTGTGGACGCATCTGGTACGGATGGCGGTGCTGCGAGTTCATCCATATCACGCTGGACTAAGGGGTTTGATGGGGCAGCAGGGCTATAGGCTGTAGTTGGCTCTGATAAAGGCGCGTCTGCGGCAGATGATAATTCTGTGCTAGTTATGGATGGCTGCGCAGCTCGTGATTTACGTGATTGGGAGCGCGCGGGCGCTGGTTGAGAATCACGCTGAAGCTGCACGCTTGGAGCCGGCGATGGTGACGACATACTCGAAGGAGATGCCGCAGGCTGTGACTGCGCTGGCTTATCCGTCCCGGTTTGAGCATACGACGTTTCACCGGCGGAATCTTCAATTCGGGATGGCTGAATAGATGGAGCAGCACCCGACGTTGACACTGCTGCAAAAGGTGCGGGCTGGCTTTGCGCAGGATTTGATACTACTTGAGAAGGCTGTGATTGAAAGCCAACATCCATTTGCGTCGGGCTGGTTTCGGACGCACGTTGAATTGATGGACTGGCTGGTGAGGCTATCGCCGGGCTTTCTGAACGGGTTACGTGATCTGCTGGCATATACAGGATGCCGCTCGTCTCGCCTGTTGAAGCCGGTGCACTTGTCGTAGCTGATGTATTATCCACGCTGCGTTGAACAGTGGGGTTGTTTGGCGCCGATTGTGCAGCGCTAGTAGACATAGTTTGGGCGGCGGCAGACGCTGGCGCTCCACTTCCTCCCTGAATGTTCGGGTCTGTGCCCTCTTGCGCGGATGAGGACGTAAACATACTCCACGGTGAAGTGGCAGATGAGGACGCTTCGGCAAAATCTTCCTCAGGCGCACTGTTGCGCTGAACCTGCTGCGGTGATGGCAGCGGCATGTCCGGCGTTACTGCACGCATTGCCTGTACTGAGGGAGGCAATGGCGCAGTCGGGGACGAGTCTTCTCCTACAAAAAAAAAGTCAGGGCTATCGGGAGTGTCCGATGAACCCGATTCGCTCGAGGGTTCCGATGAGCGCGGGGATGGAACATCCACAACCGCACCACGCCGACGGCGGCCAACAGATTGTTTTGGCTGCGCGCTCTCCCCATCTGCGGAACGCTGGATATTTGCAGAATCGGCAGCGGGGGTTGTTTCTGCGGGTGCTGGCCTGTTTCCGTGCAACTGTTCTTCACGCTTCGCCCAGATGTAATTTAGAAAGTCGAGGCGTGACATCGGCTTTGGTTTTGGAGCAGGATCTGCTGCCGCTTGTGGTTGAATTGCTGGCGCTGCTGGCTGGCTGCCGGAAGATGCGCCGAGAAATGAAGCAGGGACTGATCGCTCGGTGTGGGTTTCAAGTGAGGAGAAATCTACTGAATCAGCCTGCGGCGCAGCGGGAGCTTGATCGCCCCAATCAAGCGGTGTGCTGGCATTGCCTGTCCATGAAGGCGCAGCAGTTTTGCCTGACGATCTTTCGCCCGCAGGAACGTATCTGCTTATCTTGCCACGCGCAAAATCGCGCAGGCGAGTGCCAAGTGGCTTGAAGGGGTTACGTGTCTCAGCCATGATACATTCTTAGAATAATGACGAAGCTAGCGTTGCGGCATTTTCGACTGTAATGCCGCTATGAGCGAATTCAAATTCCTCAACAATTGCTGCCGACTGGCTGGACTGCAACTGCGGCCCGGTCCATTTGATCGGGTACGCATCATGAAATACCCAGATCCGCAACGGAAAAGGCAAGGGAATAGGTAGAGGACTAGGGGTTAGTTGAACAACGATGAGTTCGTCAGTCGCTTTGCCGTACTTTTGTTTTTCGATAACGTCTACATACCACTTCATCATCATGTCAACGATGGCAATGCCGTGCTTAAATTTCACAGTTCCGGCATTGATCCGTCCGGGAAGTTTATGAATGAATTTATTCTGCCCGCCTTCTTTGACATCTTCGGTTTCCATGGTGATCGTGGGTAGGATCACCTCGGTGAAGACCGCGACGGGATCACGCTTGGTCAGTACCTGATAGCGATATCCTAAATGCGTTTCCGGCATTAGCCCCGGTATTGGCGGCAGTGGAAGCATTGTTATCCTCCCCGAACTCGTCCGCGTCGTTCAGCATCACGGCGCAGGTCTTCACGTAATAGTTCCCAGACGCGCTGCGCAACTTTTTCAGCCAACGCGCGCGGATCAGTTTCTGATGGATTGGCGGTCGTATTTGAACCACCATTGTTATTGGTGTTACTTCTACTTGAAACAGGCATGGCTCTATTTGCCTAGCGGCTTACGCGCCGCCTCTTTATATTCCTAACCTGCTTAACCCACC
>CAZBPB010000113.1:6121-10009 GCA_964493565.1 uncultured Pleurocapsa sp.
TTAACGGCGATGTATGCTACCTCCTCATGCAGGCGTTCGAGGGGGTAGCTTACGATCCCCCCATGGGAGGCGTAACCTCTTCAAACTCAAAACCACAGTTCGGGCATACAAGTTGTAAGGTCGGTAATTCCACATCATTGATATGCCGGTACAGCTCTTGCAGATACGCCAGATCGGCGCTGAAAAATTCCTCAATAATTTCGGGCGTAATGCGCGGAAGCGTTCCTAAGCGAGTGATGACTTGCGAAAGCAGCACCACTACGAGATAGGCTTCGTTTGCCCGAACGCGGGGGTCGCGCAGAGGAGCGATCTCATCTTTAGCCGTTGCCAACCGCATCATGCCGTCACGGTGCAGGTTGCCCTTCGAGTCAATGTAACCCCGTGGAAGCTCGAAAGGAAACTCGGTTTGCGGATAGCCATTTGGCATCATTAGAACATTCGCCCCTGCTGCGCGTCAATCAACCCGTCTTACAGTTCACGCTTGTAGTTTTCAAAGGTCAGCGTGACTTCTTCCATTACAAAGCTGTTGGAGTCTGCCTGGAACTGCGGGCCACTGACCTTCGTCGGCCACATGTTCACAAACGACCACTGTGCGGAAGGTGTACCTGAACGATCCATCGCGGTGATGGTGGCGTTCTTGCGGGCGGTGGAAATCTTGCCCTCTTCGACCATCTTACGCCACGTCCAGATCTCCATATTCTTGGTGATACCAGCCTTCAGGGTGACGTCGGTAAACTTCAAACGACCGGGCACCTTCTGGATCACTTCCTTGCCGTTCTGCATGATTTTTTGGTCCACGACCTCGTTCTCAGAGCCGAGACCGCTGATTTCCTGGAACACGCCAGTCAGCGAACCCTGAGTTTCGAGGGTGAACGCAAAACCTAATAGAAAGTCGCTCTCACGTGCCATTTGTTCATGTCTCCTATGCTGAGGTTATCCTCAAAATACAACGGTCAACTACTAACCCTGAGCGTCAGGGCCAGCCCACTGGCTGATGCGGAAGATCACAAATTCTGCCGGCTTTGTAGGACACATGCCGATTTCAACAATCAACTGGCCCACATCGCGAACTTCCGGCGGATTGGTTTCAGCATCGCACTTCACGTAAAATGCGCGATCCGGGGTTTCGCCAAAGAGCGCGCCCGTACGCCACACCAGGGTGAGGAAGGCGCTGATATCGCGGCGGATACGTCCCCACAGCATCTGATCGTTCGGCTCGAACACCACCCACTGGGTACCGCGCTCGATGCTTTCCTCAACCATATTGAACAGACGGCGAACGTTGATGTACTTCCAGCTCGGGTCGCTTGAGAGCGTACGACCGCCCCACACGCGGATGCCACGACCAGGGAAGCTGCGAATAACGTTTACACCAATCGGGTTGAGCGTGTCGTGCTCGCCCTTGGTGACATTCACGCCGAGACCGAGCGCGCCGCGCACGATTTCGTTAGCAGGAGCCTTGTGAACGCCACGGGTGGCGTCGGTGCGGGCATAAACGCCAGCCATGTGACCTGACGGCGGGACCATACGGGTACGACCACCGTTACCGGTCATGTCAGCAATTTCGAGCCACGGATAGTAGAGCGCGGCGCGGGTGCTGTCATAATTGACCTGCAAGCGCCAAGCCTTCATTTCCTGCGGCATCAGGTTCGGCGGGCAGTCGAGAACGGCGAAGCAATAACGCACGCCTTCACAATAATCAATCACAGCCTGCTGAACAGCCTGCACGCCCTTGGCATCAATTTCACCGGCTTCGTAGCTGCTCATCAAGTCTGGCACCACCAGCATGGTGATGTCATCCAGCGGTTCCAAACCGGCCATGCCGAGGCGTTCTGCTGCGCTGCCCTGATAGTCAGCGAGGGTGACGGCCTTGGTCTTGATTTCGCCACCAGCCAGCGCAAAATCACCGGCTGCGGCAACAATTTCAGACTTGGCAACGACTTTTACGTCCACCAGCTTGGATTTTGTCTTAACGACAGTTTCAACGTTATTGTCGCCTTTGCCGGTGGTAACACCTTCAAAAGATTCAACGGGGTTACCGTTGACGTTGATGACCAGCGTAAAGTCTTTAGCACCATCGGCGGTGTTCGGCTTGACAGTGGCGCTGATGTTGTTGCCTGCCGGGCCGCCTTCTTTAGCGGTCAGTTCCAGCAGTGTGCCGCCCTTGGCATCGCCTGAAGGTAGGGCAACCTTCGCGGCAGTCGCAGCGTCGGGGTCGGCAGACGCGCCCAATGTCTTGATGCTGACGATGTAGCAAATACCGCCACCATTGTTGAAATAGCCGTAAACAGAGTCCGGCAAGTAGGCGCCTTCAACGAAGCCACCAAAGCTCTTGACGTACTGTGCCCAATTGGTAACAAGTGTGGGCTTGCCCAGCAAAGACACGACTTCGCCGTCTTTTTCGCTAGACGCACGTTCTGTGTAACCGATGAACGCCGCCACAGCCGTACCAACGGCTTCAATAGGCTTCGTCCCCTTGTCGACTTCCTCGACATAAACACCAGGTGATAAGTAACTCGGCGACATTTCTCCTCCTAAATAACGAGCAAACCATTATTCCTGCAAAACACCCTTTAATCAGGGTGACCCGCACAACGTAAAAATACTACTTGCGCTTCTTCTTCGCGCTCCCGCCTTCAGCCGCGCCGTTATCGCCATTCGTGCCGTCCGGCAGGTCATGACGTTCTCGAAGCTCGACGTCCATGATATCAATTTGTCTTAATTCCGGTTCGCTTGAAACACCAATGCGAATATCGGTTTCGAGAACAAGCGGCGAGTCGAATGTTGTCGTACGCTCCAGCGCCAGAGTGATTACCGCAGTAAAGCCCAACCGCATCTGGTTATTCAGCACACTCCATAAGTCAGACATGTTGGGCATACCGGTAGGCATGTTAGCTACCAGTACCGGAATGTTATACGCTTGTTCCTTCAGCGTACCTTCACAGGTGGCGGGATCTAGCTCAGGGATTTGCGCCAGCGCACCGAGTGCGCGCCAAAGCAGTTGATGTTCGTCTTCAACTTTGCGCGCCCACGCCGTAATGAGATAGGTGAGGTCGAGACGGATGGGTGGAAATTTGCGAACACCCATAGTTAATTCAGGTACCATGCGCGGGGCCATCGTTCGCATTTTCAGGTTTTCCTGAATATCGAAGCACCAGATGTTTAGAGTAGGGCGGCTGATACGCGAAGACCAATCGCCATTCGGCTGCTCAAATGAAATATCAACATCATTTCGATTGAGCCTGCCTTTGTCATACATCAGTTTTTCGAGCGTTTTATCAAGCTCTTGAATCATCGCCCGTCAACCATTTCGCTAATAATCATCATCTAACAAACGTCCCATTTTCTGATGTTCGCGTTTGATCGCATGGCGTAAATGCGCCATGGTGATCTTACCGCCATCGGCTGCCGCTAAGTATGCAGAGGCAATCGCAGCGTTACGGATATTGCCACCGGCGAGAGAGAAGCGATCTGAAAGCTCATACAAATCCACGTCAACACCCAACGGTGCTTCTGTCGGGAAATGCGAAACCCACAGTTTTTCCCGGTATTCACGCTCCGGGAATGGGAAGTCTACCAGAAAGCTTAACCGGCGCGTAAATGCTTCATCTAAGTTTTGTCGTAAATTCGTGGCCAAAATGGCTACGCCTTCATAAACTTCGAGCTGTTGAAGCAAATAAGCGACTTCCAGATTGGCGTAACGGTCATGCGCATCTTTCACTTCAGAACGCTTACCAAAAAGCGCATCTGCTTCGTCAAAGAATAACACCGCATTGCTTTGATGCGCTTCATCGAAAATGACACTCAGATTCTTTTCGGTTTCGCCAATATACTTACTGACAACCGCTGACAGGTCAATTTTGTACAACAGCAGCCCAAGATCGTGAG
>CAZBPB010000114.1:0-239 GCA_964493565.1 uncultured Pleurocapsa sp.
CACAACTGATAGTGGCTCCCACGTGCGTCCGTTGAGCAGAAGAACGCGCCCCTGGAGCGCCCCTCCGATGGACACAAGTACACCTCATAGCTCAGTGGACGAGATCGATCATCTTCACAATTCTGTGAAGAATCCCACAACTCGAACAAGTATATCAAAAATTACGCTCAGACGCAGCAAGTTTCTACCTGGCTTAACAAAGCGTTTAACGAAGGTTGACAATACAGGCATCGGGGTGA
>CAZBPB010000114.1:249-3306 GCA_964493565.1 uncultured Pleurocapsa sp.
TCCCGCCATCTTCTCTTAACGGCACCCGGCCTTATTTAACCGCGCCGGCCAATTTTCATTAGTCAGCAGCATTTTTCTGACCGTATGACCGGGACGCTGTGTATCTTGCGCCCCGGCTGCGGCAGCGGTTCATCTGACGATCCTAAATGGCTTTAACGAGGTCGTTTACCTTGCCCGGACATCTCAGGCAAGGGACAGAGGAACTGAACCTTACAATACAACCCGCTCGAAAATTGATGATCCGTGTACGCTTGCTTTAACGATAAATCTGACCCGAATACTGCTGCATTTACAATACTTGGAAACTCAGGGTTGTGGGCTTCACGCCCGCCCTTCGCCTCCATAAATAATGTCGGCAAAGGCGGCGCGAAGCATGTCGGAATACGATGCGTTTGAACTGGTTTGCTCATCCGTACTCATAGTCGTATGTCTTTCCGGTAGGGCAGCTATCGCCTTGAACAATAACTGCTGCCCACCATACTCGCTCCTTGAACGATACCTACAAGAATAGGCTGACGATTCGCGTGAACATGGATGCGCGTTTTGCGCCCCGGTTTCTCCGTACATCACGAGCCAGCCGCTGACGGTTGGCCTGGCGGTGTAGTTCACGCTGCCGTTGTTCATGAACAACAAGGTGATTCTGGTTAATCTCAAACATGATTTTGCTCCTACCCCACTAAGGAGCTGGTTTTGATTGATCTTCGCTCTTAGAGAAAAACATTGATCACGCGCATCCATGCGTTTTTGTGATCCCGATTTTGCGATCGCTGCTGAGTTTCCCGCAGCATACGCTGGCGTTTTGCCGAGCGTTCGTGTTCGCACCGGCGCTGCCGGTCCTGGCGAACGTGATTTACATTGAACATCGTCTTGCTCCATGCCGCGCATTTGTGGCGGCAGATCGGTTTTCATTGTCATAAGAACAGACTCAGCGCTCGAGTAAACCTATTGCGCCGATCTTGGCGGCGGCTCGTCCTGTTTTTTATATCGCGAGCCTGGTTGCACCGGCGGGCATTACGCTCTTGATCGCGCCGGTGCTGGATATTTGTCCTGAGTTGGTTGGCATCAAATGTGTTGAACATCGGCTGCCTCCTTTCCATACTGCTGCATTGTTATTAAAAGACTGTCATCATCTCTTTAAGCGGTGACCATCCGCTCCCGGTTGCTGCGCGCCGTTTTACGAGGCTTCCGACTTCGCCACGATATGAAGCATCGTGTCGCCCCGTACCTCTGACCGCTGAATTTCAGCCATCGTCTCCGTCGCCGTGTAAACCAGCTCATACAGCCAGCCAATCATTTCGGCGTTGGTTAACGTGGTGACCTGCTGAAGCCGCCCTTCGCTAGCGGCGCTGTGCAGTTCATCCAGCGTGTCCATGAGGTTCCCCATGCGCGCATCGTTGAACAACAGTTGAAGGTGATGCGTTGATGACATGATTGCCATTTCCTTGCCAAAACACTTTAAGAAAAACAAAACGGGCGTGAGATTTAACCTTCGCAATCTCACGCCCGTTTGGGAACCCGTTTTTATCGAGTTATCGGATCATATTCTGAAATGATATGATCCTTTCGTGTGAGATTGCCCCGTAACCAGATCAGCTTCGCCGCCAAAGCCCCCATCCGGGAGGCCCACGCCAGCGCTGATCACATTCCACCCACCATTGATCGGTAGCAGCGCAGCGGCTGACCGGAAAGTAGGCACAATGCGCCCATCGGTCATGATGGGAAGCACGTTGCGTGCGTGACGGACGATAAACAACATGGTTCTAAGCACCTCGCTCCACAGCAGTGTTATCCAACATCGCCAGGATAGATTCACCGGTGATGAACACCCGGCGCATTCCCGCAGGTTTGCTTACCCGCAGGTGCCCATTCTTGACCAGTCGCTTCAGCGTGCTCAGGCTGATGCCTAAAGCTTCTGCAGCTTCCTGCCGGGAATAGACGGCTCCTGTTTTGATAGTTGGCTTTAGCGTCGTTGGCATGACAATACAAACCTTATTTCAATCCAGAACAGCGTAACACGGACTTTCCGGCGTGTCAAGCAGTCAATTTTCTCTTTTACAAGTTTTAATATGTCGGATGGGGTCAAAGAGGGTCAGGGGGCAAAAAGCTACAGAAATATAATGTTACGCAGACACATTGTCTAGAGGGAATTATGCCCTACGCCAGTGCCTGCGTGATCAGATTGTTCAACTGCGAGATTAGCTCAAATAACCGCTGCCCGACATCGCCACCCGGAAACCATGGCGTTATCGTGATTTTATGCGACCCATCGTCGGTCATTACTTCGATTTCGCCCATCGCCGGATCAGTGGAATCGTTCGCGCCGTTCACAGCTTCCGGTAAATCGCGTACTCCGCTGGCTTGGACTGCCGCCGTCGCTTCTTTCAGTTGATCTGCACTGAGCGTTGTTGTTGGGTACCAGCCCGGCGTAACCGGCTTATCTTCGTACGCACCGGATGCCGATTTCACCAATCTAGAAACACGGTAACTTTCAACAGTGCCGTCTACATAAAATCGCTGACCATACGGGTCGGATGTCGAATCCCGCACAAGATAACTAATCAATAGATCGGGCATACGAAAATGCTCCCCGAATGGTTATTAGACAATCACCCCACCGTCAGGGGTAGGCGTTCCGGGAATATGGGTTGGCGGGTCGCCTTCGCCGCCATAGCGCCAGTTCTTCGCTGTAACTGTTTCCAGCGCGCTGTGGAACGTTGAATAGTGCTGCGGGCGTACCGTATCGCCCAGCGACATGATGTTGTCATTGTTTTCAGCAACGGCGCCATCAATGGGCGCATCGGCCAGTCCATCGGCGTCAATATCCGTATGGCCTATCGTCGCGCCAATCGGGTTACCCGTTCCGCTGATGAACCCTCGTTGGTCTGCGGGTAGCGTGTTGTTCTGGTTATCTATGGTTGAATATTCGTCGTCCAACCCGAGTAAATGCCCGGTTTCGTGCATAGCAACATTTTGTGCCGCTCCGGAGCCAATAACCAGGTCTACGCGGCGGCTGGCATCCTCATTCTCAGCAGTTCCTGTTTCGCCCTCGCCGCTATC
>CAZBPB010000114.1:3316-9634 GCA_964493565.1 uncultured Pleurocapsa sp.
AATCGCTCGACCGCGGCTGACCGGCGCTCTGATAAATCTTGATTGTAGGTTGCATCGCCAGACACGCTGGCGCGTCCGATCATTTGAATGGGTTGTCCGGCGTTCCCCGGCGCGGCGTTGAAGGTATTGATGAACTGTTTCAAGAAGGTTTCACCGTCAGTTCCTCCGCCGCCGGGTTGGGAACTGGCACTCGCAATATCTGAAGAATCGTGCGCGAAATACAGTTGCCAGCGCAAAAGATTATCATGACGCGGACCCAATGCGGAACTAGACATGATCATTTCCTGATCATCAGCCTTGGTTCTATCGCCCGATTGCACAAAAGCGCCGATCCCGCCCGGCGGTGTTTTCACAATTTTTGCTTTGCAATGATCGCCTGCCTGCTTACCTGCATGTACGTTCGCGGCTACGCGCACGCTGCTGAAAAGCTGTGGCCAATCCTGACTGACGAAAAAGTGCTTTGCGCCCCACGCATCTTTAACCGACTGCGCGTAACTTTGCATCCAACTGTCCTGCTCGCCAGACCAGCGCCACTGGGAGTTCACAATCCCCGCGCGATCTTCCGCAGCAACATCCGTCATGAGCTTGTTCGCGCCATTCTGAAGCTGGGTAATCGTTCGCTGCTCCGATGGATCGCCGGTGTCAAGACCTGCGCCATCAACGGTAACGACGTTGGTCGTTGGATCAATTTGTAAGCCGTTCGGGAAAATGATCCCGACATTGAGCGTAATCTGAAGCTCACGGGAATTACCATCAAACTTCGCGTTAAAGCCGCCGATACCGGTCGGTGTAACATCCAGTCCATCCGGCCCCGGCATCACGCCGCGCGCTAGGAACGCCGCCATGTCCGCAGGAATCGCATCGTCTACGGTTGGCGCAGCTTCACCTAACCCAAATTCATCCAGCCCATCACGCTGGATATTGCCCATCAAGACCCGCTGCAGCGCCCGATTGCCGATGATCGAGCCAAGCCCTAGCGCCGTGCGGCGCTGAACTGGTCCGCTGTCAGCCATCTTCGATTGTTGCGATGCGCCAAAGACACGATCTCCGTTCAAACCTTCAGGGATCGCTTCCTCTGAGAGATCGCGATGCAAACTTTTCTGCGAAGAAGGAGGTTGCTGGCGTTGTATTTGTGACGACTGGGGCATGGTGATTCCCCGAAACAACCGGACGTACTATTCAGAATAGTCCCGGTTTTATTTCAATGCAACTAGCCTGAAATGCCTTCAGAGGAAGGATAACCGTAGATTTTTATAAAGTTTTATCTACTAACAACGAAGACGCAGTGATCTGCACCCGTTGCCCGGCATTGAATTTCACGTACTGTGAAATCACGACCGTTAGCAGCATAGCGCGCGGTTTCCTGAAGCAGCCCCACCATCGGATGGCAAACCGGGCGCTCAGCTTCCTGGCCCCAACACATCGCGCAGTTTTCTACAACAAAACGGTGGCTGGTGGGCGTTTCTTCCAGCCAGCATTTTTGATCACTAAAATTGGTAAATACCGCAGCCAACCCCTTGAAAGCTGCATGTAAACGCTCTTCAACCGGCAGCGCGCGAAACGCAGGATCATTCACACCAGACAACGCGCCAAAGCGGTTCATGCCTTTAACCAACCACGCCCGCCCGGCACGAAGCGCCATGCCCCGCCCGCCGCGCTGCCCGTACATTTCATCCAATGCAAGGTTCAGCGCCGAAAGCGCAGCAAAATCAATAGTGCGCTCCAGATCATCTGCAGGAAGCGGGTTGGCTAACGTTCGCAAATTGGCAAGTTCAAGCGTCGCTTCAAGGCCGTGTTCGCCCATGACCTCTTTCATGGCGAGGAAAAAAATACGCCCAAAGCGGTTCGGATAATACAAACCGCTTTTGCGGGCGCTGAGAGTCGAACTTGGTAGGGTCACAAGCATAAGAGCGCGACTGTGCTCGCGCGTCTAAATAAGCTGCTTCAGGTCTTGCACCGTCCTCGCGACATCGAGGAAGATCAAACCAAGCCTTGCCTCTTTGCGCGCTAGTACTGTGAGAACGGCTTCTTCACCAACAGCTGTTAAGATGACGTATCCGTTTTCGCCTTTCACAAATACCTGTTCCAGAGCGCCGCGACCTAGCTCGGTAGAAATACGCTCGCCAAGCGACAGCATGGCTGCCGACATAGCACTAACACGGTCTTCTTCTGTGGCAACTGGCAGCGAGGATGCGATGCTCAAGCCGTCAACGCTGACGATGGCGGCAGCCTCTACCTCGCCAGAACTAGCCTGCAAATCGCGCAGCCGCGCGACCAGTTGCTCTGTACGTGATTTAGCCAACGAAATACTCCTGTAAAAGGTGGTGAAGCAGGCTAAACACCGCGCAAAAACGCGGCATATATCCCAAAGTTACAGTATATCATAGCGCGATTCCGTCGCAAGCAAGCGAAAGATTCGTGAAGAATTTCTGTAAGTACTATCGGTTTTATATGTTGTTATAGACTTGATCTATACTGAATGTATTACTTTACCCGTGAATAACGGTGAGCCGTGTCCCACGTTTTTATTAGTTACAGCCGTCAGAATCGAGATTATGCCCGCAAACTGGCTGACCAATTGCTGGCATCAGGGTTCGATGTATGGATTGATGACCGTATTGATTATGGCGAAGACTGGGAATTCGTCATTTTTGATGCCATTGCTGGCTGTGCGGCTTTCATCATTCTGATGTCTCCTTCCTCGTATCAAAGTAAATGGGTACGCCGCGAAGTTCAGTATGCGGATAAGAAGAATAAGCCGCAGTTTCCTATTTTATTAGAAGGTGAAGAATTTCCTCGCTACGGCCCCACCCAATTCTTCAACGCGCTTGACGGCGCGTTGCCAGACAAAGAATTTATAGATGAACTGACCGGGGCTGCCCCACGCAAACAGCTTACAGGCGAAGACATCGTCTTACGGAAAACCTCAGAAATCCCGGCATTGTCCCCTGAATCGGAAAAGCTGGATCCCCCGTCGCCTGCAAGTGGTTTAATTGTCGGTGACGATCCCGAACCTCAGGATGATGCCCCTGACACCAAACCTGAGCAGGGTAAATCATCTTTAGAAGTGCCACCTCCTGCTAATGCTCTGCCATCAAAACCTGCCGACACAGCCTCATCTTCTTCCGTTCAAAGTTCTCGCGTTCCTAAACGCAGTATTCTCATTATCGGATCGGCTGTGCTAGCCGGTCTGATATGCATTGGCCTGTTCTTGATTTCAAATTTCACAGAGGAATACCAATCGAATCTGAACCGTACCGTGCAAATGGCATGGGGCACAACAAGTTTATTGATTTCTTCACTGGTTCCTGAACCCGGCAGTGTCACCCTGAGCTTAACCGAAATAGATCCCGCTGAATGCCAGAACAATATTTCGTTTGAGAGGTTGCTAACCCCCGATGCTACCTCCTCGTCGTATGGAAACTTCACCGCTGTTGATTTCGATGGTATCTATTATCAAGATGGTTCGCGGATCATTCAGGTTCCGCACGCCGTCCACGCCCGCGACTCAGGCGATTTCCTAATTTTCCTTTGGGACAGCGCCCGGGGGCACACCTGCTTTTCAGGAGTTCTCGTTCCCTACGTCCCCCATTCTCATGAAATTGCGCCGGGCGCAGCGTACATCTACGAAACTGTAAGTGTTAGGTCGTCTCCCTGCCTGCAGGAAAGCAGCATTGTCTTTACCTCGGATCCCGGTCTTGTGACAGTTTATGAAACAAGTCCATCTTCAGCAGGTTGCCCGTCTCACGAAGATGGTATGCAATGGTATAAACTCAGATATGATTATGATTACTGGGTAGCCAGCAGTGTCGCTGATCTGGTTTTCTTGATGGATGTTCTTTCGTAAACGGTCAGTCTCAACGATCCCATCAGAAATTTAAAGTGAACAACCTAAAATCCAATCTGGTCTTATGGCACCATTGCCGTAGGCTTGCGCCTTTCTGCTATAATGCAGAACGCTAGCACCCCAAAACGAGAGACACGCAACTGATTATGGCGAAACGACCTATCTATCCCTTCACGGCCATTGTCGGCCAGCAGCAAATGAAACGAGCATTGATCCTGAATGCAGTTGATGCACGCATCGGCGGCGTTTTGATTCGTGGTGAACGTGGTACCGGAAAAAGCACCGCCGCCCGCGCGCTGGCTGCGCTGCTGCCAGAAATGGATGTATTTTCCGAGTCGCCATTTAATGACGATCCCGAACACCCTGATACATGGTCAGATGTAATCCGGGAACGCGTAGAATCTGGCGAAACTTTACACATAACCCCGCGCAAAATTCCCTTCATTGATCTGCCAGTGAGCGCCACCGAAGATCGCGTGGTCGGCACGTTGGACATTGAGAAGGCCATCCAGAAAGGCGAACGCCACTTTGATCCCGGCGTACTGGCAGCCGCCAATCGCGGCATCCTGTATGTAGACGAAGTGAATTTGCTGGATGACCATGTGGTTGACCTGCTTCTGGACTCAGCAGCAATGGGCGTGAATGTGGTCGAACGTGAAGGTATCAGTTTTAGCCATCCCGCGCGTTTTATTCTGGTCGGGACGATGAACCCTGAAGAAGGTGATCTGCGCCCGCAGTTACTGGATCGTTTTGCTTTCTCAGTCGAAGTACGTGGCATCAGCGATGCCGCCGAACGTATGGAAATTGTGCAGCGTCACATCGCCTACGAAAGTGACTCCGACGGTTTCAAACGCTATTGGGCGCCGGAAGAAAAGGTGCTGGCAGATCGCATCATGCAAGCGCAAAAAGTGGTTGATGATGTCGCCTACAGCAAGCGCGATCTGTTTGGCATTGCCACACTGACCAGCAGCCTGCATATTGACGGTCATCGTGCCGACATGGTGATTCTGAAGGGCGCGCGCGCCAATGCTGCTTTTGAAGGCCGTGACCGTGTAACGCGGGAGGACATTTTGCTGGCGTTTGAACTCGCCATTCCCCACCGCCTGAAGCGTGGGCCGTTCACCGATTCGCAAATGAATATGGGCGATATGGAACGCAAGCTGGATCAGGTGGAAAGCGAGTGGGGCGAAGGCGACGATATTGAAGAGAGCGACGAACAAAGCGAAGAACAATCTGCTAAAAAAAAAGTTCGTCTCTGAGCAATGCTAGCGATCAGGAGATGCCTGATTACGGGCAAACTGATCCCGGCCCGCAGTCCGTTTTTGATAATCGCGATTCCTACTGGTGGGAAGGTGGCAAAAAAGCCGAAGCCGGTCAGGAATTTGCACCGCGTAAAATCCAAACTCAGATTGATCAAATGGTGCGCAAGCAGTCAGGACGACGCTCGCGCACCAAAACTGACCGCAAACGTGGGCGCTACATTCAGGCGCGCCCCGCCAATGGTCGCACCGATGACATCGCTTTTGATGCCACTTTGCGTGCTGCCGCCCCGTTTCAACGTGAACGCGAAGGCCAGAAGTCCGAAACCGGCATGGCCTATGCCCTCCAAAAGACCGACTTACAGCGTAAAGTACGCGTCAAACGTACCGCCAATCTAGTGTTATTCGTGGTAGACGCATCATGGAGTATGGCTGTTAGCGAGCGCATGACGGCCACCAAAGGCGCAATCATGTCTCTGCTCACCGATGCTTATCAACGTCGTGACCGGGTAGGCTTGATTGTCTTTCAGAAAGACCGCGCCCAGACTGTGCTGCCCCCCACTAATTCGGTGCAGCTTGCTAAAACCGCACTGGTCAACATTCCTGTTGGGGGTAAAACCCCGCTTTCGGCAGGGCTAATGCTGGCTTATGAGATCGTAACTAAGGAGAAGCGAACGCACCCGGACATTGTGCCGCTGGTTATTTTGCTCACAGACGGCGCGGGCAACGTATCCGTTGGCAGCCGTCCCCCGCAGGAGGAAGCCGGTCAAATTGCCGATATGTTCAAAAACGATCACATTAAAACCGTAACCATCAACATGGAGCATGTGGCCTTCGATCAAGGCCTCGCGCAGAAACTGGCAGACCGATTGGGCGGGCCGTGTTATACCTTAGGGCAGATGCGCGCCGAAGTACTGCTGCAAACAGTACGTCAGGAAATGGCAAACAACGACCGCAAATAAGAGGAAAGCTGGATGAGCGACCAATCACCACAGAAGCGTGGACCGAACCGCTTTGCCGCCGGATTAGTGATCGGCATCGGCGTTGGCGTCGCTATAGGTGTTGCCATGAACAATATTGCGCTGGGAGTCTCGATTGGCGCAGGCATTGGCGTGGCAATCGGCGTCGTGCTGGATAGGCAAAGCATGAAATAGAAATGAGCACAAGTTACAACCGGTGCTTATTTTCAGAAAGCAAAACAAAGTGGCGAGA
>CAZBPB010000114.1:9683-9977 GCA_964493565.1 uncultured Pleurocapsa sp.
GCTTCAGCCGTGCCATAAACCGCCTGTAGTTCTGGCAGAACACCTTCCAGCGCATACGGTAGACTCAAAATCGTGCTGAATTGCAGCGCATCGTCAACTTCAGGAGGGACAAAAACCACACGTCCATCCCGTACCGCGTTTATCTGCTGAATCAGCGGATCAGCCTCAATCCCTTCACGACCACCTTCGGAAAATTGCAGCCCCAGAAACACCAGCAAATCCTGATCTAAGAGGTCAAGACGCTCGCTGCTCAGGTAATAATAGTAGCTGTCGCCGGCCAATTCGATCATTTCT
>CAZBPB010000115.1:0-9967 GCA_964493565.1 uncultured Pleurocapsa sp.
GAGTTGGACCGATGCTGATAAAGACATTGCTGCCCATCTGGTTATCTTAGAAACTCGTTATGCAGGCTAACCTGATTTCAAAATTCTGTCAAGCATTTGCTCGATTAGGTTGCATCTAGACAGGCAAAGTGCGGAAACTGTGAGCAGCGGCTCTTCCAAAAATGCGGTATTGGTATTCATTTGTGCTAACTACAGGCAATATTCATTACAATATGGGAACACTACAGATTTTGTCGTTGTGCTCACTGAAAGAGGGGATGTATGTCTGCCGGTTGCTGGGTATGCGACCGCACTGCAAATGCCTCGTGCCGTTTTTGCGGGCGATTCATATGTAAGGATCACGCATCCAAACTGCCATTTATCCTGACAATTTATGTTGGTGCGAATAATACGCCTAAAGCGGTCATTGTCGCGGATGCAATCTGGTGCGGGTTGTGTAGACCGCAGGGCGAGCCAATAGAAATGCCAGAATTTTATTAAAGGCAAAGAATGCGATGCCAGGCCTGTTTGATCATTTGAGCGCGCACGTTAGCAGCGATGACCCCGGTGGAATTACCCCACTGGACATTGCTGATCTGCCTACTGATCAGCGTCAGGTCATGCTCTCGCTGCTGCGCGAGCAGGCTGGAATGACTGAGGGCGTATCTGTCGAGTTTTTGAACACAAAATTTGCCGGGAAAATTTCCGACATAAATGCTGTTCTGGCAGAATTAGTGCGTGATGGCTGGCTGATTGTGCTTGGCGAAGCGCCAAATTTGCATTATCGCGTTAACTTGAGAGCTAAGCGCGGCAGTAATGCCAGTTTTGGGTTGTGGTCAGTTCTATCTGACCGTGTTTCAAAAGATCGTCCCGATTAAGAAATAAGCCTTCGAAATGTTTGATCATCATCCTTCCCTTGAGGCAGATCTCCGCGAGCTTCTGCCTTCGTATATGCTGGATAATCTTCAGGAACCCGAAAATCTACGGTCTGCGCTTCAGCATCTAAATAGTCTGGAACGCGCAGTGATTTCGTTTATCCCTTCTTACATCGCCGAAGATCGCAGCCTGTTCGGAGATACACCCGGGCAGGATGGAATCATGCGCGATCAGGGATCGCTGCGTGATGGTGTTTTCATGTTCGCAGATGTTTCTGGTTTTACCGCGCTTTCAGAGAAACTTCAGCGGGCAAGCGGTGCGGTGGGAACCGAAATGCTCACGGCAGTCATCAACCAGTATTTTGAGACCATGCTGGAAATATTGGCAAAGTCCGAAGGCCAACTGCTGAAGTTTGCCGGCGATGCACTGCTTGCTTTTTATCCAACGGGCGCGGATTTACAGGATCGTCGTTCTGAACTCAAGGCTATCCGTACCGGGTTGAGAATGCAGCGCGCCATGCGCGAGAAGTTTCAACCGATTCAGAACGAGCAACTGTTGACATTATTTGGCAAAGATCATGGCTCGCAGTTAACCATGTCTATCGGCATCGCGCGTGGGCGCCTGTTTGAGGCGCTAGTTGGTAACACCAAACAGCGCGATCATATCATTCAGGGCAGCTTGCCGGGCGAAGCGATGGCCGCCGAAGGCGTTGGCGAACGCGATGAGGTCATTGTCACGCCAGATATTGCTGCCGGGCTTGTAGATCAATTCCGTTTCCGTGAACTGGATGAAGGCTTTTTACAGGTCATTGACGATGTGAGTGACCTTGATGATTTTGAGAGCACGCTGCTTACGGTACGCCGTCGCCAGGGGTTGGCGGCTGGATTGTTCGATCTTGAACAGGAAAATCTTGTTGATAGTCTTGAGCGGCAGGCACGCAAGGTTAAACGCGTTGGTCTGTTCGTTCCTCCGGCTATTCTCAGCGGTTTGATTCACAGCGAAGATTTACACCTGCCACGAGAAAACCGCTATACCACTACGATGTTTATTCACGCAACGGGCTTTGCCGAGATGCTGTCGGAGTGGGGCGAGGCCGAACTGCCGCGTGTAGTTGAATATCTGGGACGATATTACAGCGTGATACAGCGAATCGTCAGCCAGTATGGAGGAACGCTAACCCGTACCGATCCTTATAAACTCGGCTTCAAAATACTAACTACCTTTGGCGCGCCAATTCAGCACAGCGATGATCCTTATCGGGCGGTAGCGGCGGCGCTTGAAATAAATCACACGTTAACCCAATTCAATCAGCGCATAAATGAGGAACTGCCGCCGCAGCTTCGTCGTGAAACTTATGTGCAGCAGCGAATCGGTATCACACTGGGTGAAACATTCTCGGGCGAGGCAGGGTGGAAGCAGCGCCGTGAATATACGGTTATGGGCGATGATGTAAATCTTGCTGCCCGATTGATGGCCTACACTGACTTTGGCAATATTCTGGTGAGCGAGCGTATCTATGAAGAAGTGCACAGCTTTTTCAATGCTGAGCCGCAGCCGCCAATTAACCTGAAAGGCAAAAGCCAACCCATTCACACATATCTGATCCGCGACAATGTGGAATCGGCAGGTATTCTGACAACGGTAGGGGATATGCCGTTCATCGGGCATGAGCTGTTCATGCTCAAGCTCGATCTATTGTTACAGCAGGCGAAATTAGGCCGGGTGAAAACGCTCGGGCTGGTTGCCGATGCTGGCATCGGCAAAACGAGAATCGCCCGTCAATTTGCGGAGACTGCACGCGCCCTAAAATTTCAGGTGGCATGGGCAACCTGTCAACCGCGCAGCCGCCGGTCTGTGTGGGCGGCATTGGTCGCTCAGTTAATGGGGTTGGACTTGAGTGTTTCGACGGATGAGGCACGTCGGCAGTTCGACGATAAGATGCAGGATTCCCGTTACGATGGATTAGCCATTCCTTTGCGTAACCTGTTGTTTGGCACCAGTATCGCCAGGAATGGAAACAAAAAAGCAGGAGCGGAAGCGCCCGACGCGCCAGCTGTACGTCCCAGCGTCAATGATTTGTTCGCTATGTTCCAGCAGATGAGCGACGAGGACAGGAAACGTTCTGGCATGTTCGGTGTCATGCGTCGGCGAATGGAGCAAACTGAAGAAACGCTAACGCCACCAGTCGAAAATACTGGCGTGTTCAAGACCGCTGAAAAAGCCACCAGCATTGAGCAGGGTTTAGTTAAGTTTCTGACGTTGTTCGCTAGCACAACGCCAACGCTAATTGTGATTGATGACCTGCATCAGGCGGACAATGACACCTTGAATTTGCTGAAGGCGGTTCAGCGTGGGGTAGGCCGGGCGCAGTTGGTGCTGTTACTTACTTTTGAACCAGTTTCGGTAAACATTGAAGTCAAAACAGAAATTGTGCCAGACTTGAGCGAGGATGAAACGCTGCGATTAGCAATGGCGATATTGCACGTCAGCGAACTTGACGCAAAGCTGGAAGCCATTTTATGGGATCGTACTAGTGGGCGGCCACTTTATATTGAGTCGCTGCTGCGTACGCTGCTGGATGGGGATTTCATCGAGATCGTCAACGGTCGGGCCTTCCTCAAGGATCAGGCAGATGTAGAAGCATTGCCGGACGATGTTCGTCAACTGGTGGTCAGCCGCGTAGACCGCCTTTCCCCTGAAAACCAGCACCTAATCCGCGTAGCCGCGGTGCTAGGTGAGACATTCTCACCAGTCGCATTGCGAATCGTGGGCGAGTTTGCGACACAGAGTCAAGTCGAATCGCTTGCTGCGGAACTGGTGCAGGCGCAGCTTCTTGAAGAATTAGAGCCTAACTTTTTCGCGTTCAGGCATGGCATGACTCAATCGGTAATATATGAAACGCTGTCACGAGCACAGCGTGTAAAGCTGCATCGTGCCGCTGCTGGATATTATCGTGATTTGCCTGACAGTGAATCCCAGCCAATTCAAGCAGCCCACCATCTGGCTAAATGCGGGCTGCTGCCGCAGGCTATCGAAATTCTGACCACAACAGCTGAGCGCGCCGAAGAAGCAGGGAAGGTTGATGACGCCATTGCCAGCACTGCGTACGCGCTTTCGTTGATGCCAGAAGACAGAAGTCTTCAGGCGAAATTAGACGAACTGCGTAAGATGGCAGTAGTCGCTTAGCTCTTCGCATTCACGATATGAAAAGTGTATAGTTTTGCCGCACTGCGGCGCTTTACAGCATCTGTTTACGACCAAATTCGTATTAAGGAAGATGAATGTTTGTTCACGCCAGCGATGAACAACTGGCACGGAAGGCACAGTTGGGCGATAGGGACGCTTTTTTTGCGTTATACAATCGCTATTTACAGCGAGTTTATAATCGCGTAAAAAGCAAAGTGCCACCGCAAGACGTTGAGGACGTGACGCAGGAAGTCTTTCTGGCGGTGGTACGTTCGTTAGACAGTTATGAACAGCGCGCGCGGTTCAATACATGGCTCTATACCATCGTGAACCGTCAAATTGCGGATTTTTATAGGCGGCGTGGGCGCACTGAACGCGTCCCTTCGGTTGAACTAAATGATGAAGCAGAGGATCTGGCTTCTACAACGGAACAGGAAAATGCGGATCGGCGGTTATTCATCCAGAGGGCATTAAACAGCGTGCCGGAGCATTATCAGGAAATTATCCTTATGCGATTTGCTGATGGCCTTAGCTTTTCTGAAATTGCGGAACAGCGCGGGCAGTCGCTTGAGGCAGTGAAATCACTGTATCGCCGGGCGATACAGGCGGTTCGTGACCAGCTTGGGGAAGGCTAACCATGAGCCACGATAACCGCAAAGACGAACAGTTGGCAGCAATGACGGATGCAATTTTGTCAAATCAAACTCTTGACTCTTCTACAGATGACGAAAGACTGAGCGATGTAGTAATCGCCTTGAAGCAGTTGATCGAGCCATCTGAGCGTCCGCCCGTTGCGCTCGAAGATCGGCTGAAACTGGCATTAAATAAGGAATGGCAGTCCCGAGCAGCGGCTTCTTCACGCAGCCGGGTTCCCGGACGATTCTTTATGGCTGCTGCTGGGATCGCGGCTGTATTTGTGGCGATTATCGCGCTAAGCCTCACTGCACAGGTGAACGGCGATGTTGTGTCCGGGACAGCGGTTGGCGGGGCAAACGACTCGTCGCTGGTCATTCTTTTCGCCACGCTCGGGCTGGTATTTGTCGGCGCGTTAGCTTATGCCTTCTGGCGAAGGCGGTAGGCAATTCCCAGAGTTACGCCAGATTTATGCAATTCTGTCTGTGTTTAGCGGTAACATCTTGATAACCGATCTTCATGACCGCTAACCGGCACTGACCAGATTGCGCCTTGCTGATGACCGCCACGACCATCATTTCTTACATCATCATTCTGGCAATCCCCATCTTTGTGATTTACGTGCTGCAAGCAGTCGATCTGTTTCAGACCACGAAACGTAAGATATTGCTGCTTTCACTGGGCTGGGGCGTGATTTCTTTTGGCCTTGCCTATGTAGCGAACAACGCCATCCTTAGCCTTCTGGTTAATCAGATCGGGATGGATTACGATCAAGCGCGGGATTTGATCGTTCGATTCATCGCGCCTGTTGTTGAAGAGACCATCAAGGCGCTCTTCCTTGTATATCTGATTTTTCAGCCTACTTTCCGCTACCCCGTAGATGGCGCTGTATACGGATTTTGCATCGGCATCGGGTTTGCTGTTGTTGAGAATATTTTTTATGTCAACAACAGTCCAAATGTTTCGCTTGCGCTGGCAGTTACCCGTTCCCTTTCAACGGCGTTGATGCACGGTACGGCGACGGCTTTGGTGGGGCTTGGTCTGGGCAGATTGCGGCGCACCAAGAACCGCTTCCCTGTGACCGCTGTTCTGGGCATTGTGGCGGCGGTGACCGCCCACATTGTTTACAACAACATTGTCAATTCGGTTGATGGCGTCGTTTTGCTGCTGTTGGCAATCGGGTTCGGTGTGTTTGGCGTCGTATTTATTGGCTATCAGATGAAGCAGTATTTGCGCGATGAAAAAGCCCGCATGGCGCAGGTGCTCACTTCGCAGGGAGAAGGCGGTGTTGCTGAGGGTGAGATGAAATCCATCCAGCGTATGGGTGAAATGTCGTCTGGAATGTTGAATCAGTTGAGCGAATCGGTTGGCGATGAAAACGTGGCGTTAATTCGTAAATTGCTAATCACTCAAGCCAACATCGGTATCCTCAAAAATAACCTTGCCAGTGGTACTACTAGCCCCAGATTGCGTAAAGCATGGGAAGAAGAAGTTGACGAACGCGAAAAAGAATTTCTTGCCATCCGTAAAGAGTTAAAGGGCAGTGTGTATTCTTATTTTCAGAGTGTTTTCAACAGCCAGGATGACGCGATGTGGAAGTGGGTGATCGACGATCTTGCTAAGACCGACCCCACCATGATTCATACGTTTGATATGTTCATGTTTCAAACGGGTATGGCTGCTGAACTCACTCCGGAATATATCGAAGAGATGGCGCAGCGCCTCAAGAAGATTGAAATCTTCCACGAGGTCGATCTCGCCAACCTCGAAAATCTTGGCCGCTCAATCAAATCTATAGAGTTTCAACCCGGCGATATGCTTTTCGATCAGGGCGATTCTGGCGAAGCGATGTATTTGATTGAGTCTGGCGGCATTGATATCTTTGCTATATCAAACGGCACAGAAACGTTTCTGCGCACTTTTCACCCCGGGCAGGTGGTTGGCGACTTTGCTGTACTTGACGGGCAACCCCGTTCAGCCCGTGCTCGTGCCAGCACTGGTGCGTCGTTGGTAACTCTAGAGTTGAAGCGTGTAAATTTTAAGATGTTTATCCAGAGCCGCCCGCAGGTGATCATGGCGGTACTCAAAGTGCTTGGTGAAAAAGCGCGCTTCACAACTTCAACTGTTCAGGAAAACGTGCGAACCCTGCGAAATCTGGCACAGGGCAACTATGCAGATGTGGTCGCACAGGTGAAGCCGCCTCTGGTCGTCAAAACGCAAACCGGTACAGTTGTCGCGGTGTCGGCTCAAGATGGCGCGTCAACTGATGGATCAGACTCTGATGTGTCGGCTGCGGTAGGTCGCCAGCTTTCCGAAACCTTCGCCAAACTCGCTAGCAGCTTGCAGCAAAATGCCCCGGCGCCGCGCTCGGCGGAGCAAGGAGCCAATTAATGAGTACTCAATCAACTGTTGATGAGCTACAGCAGTTCCAATTGTTCAAGGGCATCGATCCTGAAGTTTTGCCCGGTTTACTGGAAGTGATGGAACAGCGGCAGTATACGTCGGGCGCGCTTCTGTTTAATCAGGGCGATCAGGGGGATGCGATGCTGCTGGTTCGCAGCGGGAGTATCGCCATATTTTTGCGCGAAGGTGACACGGAGATCATTTTTCGTAATTATGGACAGGGCGAGATCGTTGGTGAATTTGCTTTGCTGGACGATAAACCAAGATCAGCGTCAGCGCGCGCAGCGGGCGATCTCAATGTTTGGGTACTGAATGGCGCAAATTTCCAGAAACTGCTTAAAGAACGCCCGATTGTCGGCGTCGAACTGATGAAGAGCCTGGCAGAGCGCGTTCGTTATACAACCGATTATCTGAGGCGTTTACACGATGCCGCGGAACTATTACTGCATCAGGATTATGAACGCGCACTTCAGGAAATGACCGCTTCCGCCAGTGACGATGAAATTCAGGCGTTAATTAATGCCTTTCTTGAAATGGTCACGGCTATCAGACAGCGCGAATCGCAGTACAAGCGCATTGCTGCACCCGCAAAAATCGAGCTGGATTCTCGCGACTAATACGAATTTTGTAAATTTTCTGAGGAATTTCGCCCCTAATTGGTATTTTGATGCGACAAATTATTTGATTCTTGGGTAAACTCATCAGATCGGGGTAGGGAGTTTCATATGAAGGGGCGTGATGCAGCCTTTTTGCTAGTAGGCGGCGTTGTTGGATTAGTGATTGCGTTACTGGTTTTCAGTAATGCGGATTTGCGTTCAGGCTTGTTTGGTACAGCCCTGGGCGGAACCGCTCGCCCCGGCTATGTACTTGTAGATATGACCGAAGGTGAAGCATGGCTTGAAAGCACTTATCCGGATAGTGCTGATGAGCTTTCCGCAGCTTTTGAAAATATAGCCCAACTGACGACAACCGAAGATTTCGCCACGACGATCCGCGAAACACAGGACGATATTAACCTGTTGGTAGATCGTTCGTACATTGCGCTGACGGGACAGTTACCGACGATGCCGTTACTCGCAGCCTCGGCGGCTGACTCAGATACGGATGCCGCATTCGAACTGCCAGATGCGTTGTTAACCTCACTTTCGGACGGGAACGTTTCAACCTGTCTTGGCCTTGATGAAAACCCCTATAACCTCGAAGGGTATGCCCTCTACTTTTATTTAGAAGTCCCGGATACTCAGCTTGCTACTTTGCCTGAGACATGGGAACGCCTTGACGAACCAATGGATGATAATCTCTTCTGGCAGCGCCTTGCGTGTCAGGCGCTGGTGGGAGATCAGGGGGAGAGGAGCCGCTAGCTTATGATCTGATTCGAAAAGAAAAGCATCGCAGTATTACTACGATAGGAGAAAGTTAATGCAAAAGAACGGGCTAAACAGGCAAGTCGTGATAATTGCCGCCGTCGCACTAGTGGTTTTAGTGGTCGGGGCAATTGTCTTGTCCAGTATATCTGGCGGCGGAAACCTGTCTGGCTCTGCGGTTGAGGGAACCGAGCAGGTCGCGGCGCCCACCAGCCCACCGTCCGATTCTGACGGTGATGGTACGCCGGATGATCAGGATGCGTGCCCGAACGACACTTTCCATGATGGCGTGGGCGATCCATGCAATCATGATGAAGATGGCGATGGCGCGCAGGATGATGCTGATCAATGCCCGACTGAAGCTGGCTCGGTAAATGGTTGCCCCGATGCTGACGGCGACGGAGTCGCGAATGCGAGTGACGTTTGCCCGAATGATCCGAATCATGACGGGTACAATGACCCGTGCAATCATGATGAAGATGGGGATGGATTTGCGGATGGAGCAGATGCATGCCCGGCTGAAGCAGGTTCAGCCAACGGCTGCGTGCCCACCCCGGAGCCACCAACCAGTACCCCGGTTCCACCGACCAATACGCCAGAGCCGCCGACCAATACCCCTGAACCACCCACGAACACCCCGGAGCCGCCGACCGCTGAGCCTGCCACAACTGAACCAACGGCAGAACCGACAACCGAGCCTGCCACAGCTGAACCAACGGCAGAACCGACAACCGAGCCTGCCACAGCTGAATCGGCAGTGACTGAGGTTACGGAAGAAGCGGTAGCTCCTACTGCCGAGACTACGGAAGTCGTTGAGGCGACAGCAACCAGCGTCATTGAGGAAACTGCAACTGCTACAGATACGACCGAAGCGACCGCGACGCCTACGACGCGTACGCGCGCTACTGAACCCCCAACCCCGACAGGAACACAGACATCGGTAAGTCCGCTCGTGTTGAGTGGCCCGACTAATATCTTCCTTGTCGTAAGCGGTCAGTGTTTTGTGCCAGATGCGACCTCGGTGACATTTACGTTGACGAACACCGGTACAGCCTCTTTTACCGGTACTGTTCAGATTCGGAATGGTGGCGTGGAGAGTTCACAGGGCATCACTCTTGCGGGTGGTGCATCACAGCAGTTCGTCTTAAACGGCGTTGGTTCATCGGGCATCCGGGTTGAATATGATCGTTTCACCGGCCCGCCGAGTCCAGATTCAAGCGCCGAAGGCTACCAGACGTGTATAGAGCCGTCAGCAACACCGACGAATACCAATACACCGACGAATACCTATACGCCGAGCAGCACGCTGACGAACACCTATACACCAACAAACACAGCGACACGTACACCGACGAATACACGTACGCCGACGAATACACCGACAAATACCAATACGCCGACGAATACGTATACGCCGTCCAATACGTTCACGCCGACGAATACATTCACAGTGACGAACACGCGTACACCAACGTTTACGCGCACGCCGACGAATACACCAACACCGTCGAACACGTTCACGGCGA
>CAZBPB010000116.1:0-2618 GCA_964493565.1 uncultured Pleurocapsa sp.
GAGGCGACAGCGGTACGCGCACAGATCGGCATGGTGGCGCATAAGCCGTTGCTGTACGATAACCTGACGGCTGCTGAAAACCTGCAATTTTTCGGACGGCTGTACAACCTCGATCCAACGAAAAGTAAAACGCGTGCTGAATTACTGCTACAGCAGGTAGGGCTGGGGCGGCGCTCCGGCGATCTTGTACGTACGTTTTCGCGGGGTATGCAGCAAAGATTGAGCATCGCCCGCGCCCTGCTGCATGAGCCGGATATTTTGCTGCTGGATGAACCGCACACGGGGTTGGATCAGCGGGCTGCCACGCTGTTGGATGATCTGATCCTTGGCGCGCGTGCTGAAGGCCGCACTATTCTGATGGCCACCCATGAATTTGAGCACGCGGCGCATGTGGCGACACGCATTATCATGCTGGAACGGGGCAGCGTGGTCGTGGATCAACCGGCAGTTGAGGTTGATCGCGCACAGCTAGCGACCCTATTCGCGGAACAGGCTGGCGCATGAGAACGCCATTTTTTGCCGCCACGCTGGCTATTTTCCTAAAAGATGCGCTCGCAGAATCACGCAGTCGTGAGTTGATCGGCGCGATGGGTTTGTTTGCGCTGCTGGATGTGCTGATCTTTAGCTTTGCGTTGGAACTCAACCGCGAGGCGCGTTTTGAAGCTGTTAGCGGCGTTCTGTGGGTAACGATTGTGTTTGCCAGCATTCTGGGGCTGAACCGCAGCATGGCGATGGAGCGTGATCAAGGAAATCTCGATGTGCTGCTGCTGGCGCCACTGCCCAGATCGGCAATCTTTGCCGGAAAGCTGCTGGGTAATTTCCTGTTTACCGGGCTGGTGGGCTTGGCGGTTGCTCTGGTGATCACGATTTTATTCAACGTGCCATTGTTTAACGGTTGGCTGCTGGTGTTTCTGATGTTGGGTACTGCCGGCTTTACCATCATCGGCACTCTGTTAGCCGCAATGACCGCGCAAACCCGCGCCCGTGAAACCCTGCTGCCGATTGTTATGCTGCCGGTTGCTGTGCCGCTGCTGCTGGCGGCTGTTCGAGGGACAACTTATATTCTGAATGGCGCGGCAAAGGAAGAATGGCTGCCCTGGCTGACGATTCTGGCTGTACTGGACATCATTTTTCTGGTGTTGGGGGTAGTATTGTTCGAATTTGTGGTCGAAGAATAACTGACACGAAATATTTAGAAATCGTTTGTAGATTTTTGTAGATTTTGATATGATTTGCTCGAATTTTCACGAGCACGAGTCGAAGGAGTTTCTATGAGCGCGGTGACGCAAGCGCCGCTTCCAACAGCACCCGAAGCAGCAGCGCAAAGCCGACCCACTCTGCTGGTCATTCTTACCGTTGTGACCGCCATTCTCACCATCGTTGGTCTGCTGATGGCGTTGTTTTATGCCGGGCTTGATGTGACACAGGGGAATGTGCAGCGTATTTTCTATATCCACGTCTCAGCATTTGCAGGCGCATCGGTGGCCTTAGGCGTATCGGTGGTAGCAGGCATTCTTTATCTGTGGAAGCGCAATCCAAAGTGGGATCGGCTGGCGGTTTCCGGCATTGAGGTTGGCTTTGCGCTGGCATTAGTCAACTTGATCACGGGTATGGTGTGGGCGCGCCCGATCTGGAATACGTGGTGGACGTGGGATCCCCGCCTGACCAGTTCTGCGATTATGATTTTGACCTATGCTGCTTATTTCATGCTGCGGGCTGGCATCGAAAACCCTGAAACCCGCCGCCGGCTTGCCAGCGTGTACGGTATCCTTGCCTACACAACCGTGATTGTCACTTTCATCATCATCCGTATACGCCCTGACACTATTCACCCGGCGGTGATCGGCCCCAGCCCGCAAAATGCTGAAGGTGGCTTTGAGCTTTCCAGCAGCATGTTAGCGGCTATGAGTTTCAACATGATCGTGTGGAGTGTGTTCATTCCCTGGGTGCTGATCTGGTGGCGCCTGCGTATCGAAAACTTATCTGAACGCGTGAACGCCCTACGGGCGAAAGTGGCGGAGAAATAAGCTATGCCTGAAACCCTGATTCCCGATACCACTGCTTACCTTTTGCTCGGCCTTGGCGTGATTACTGCAATTATGGGTGCGCTGATCGCTCGTTTCTGGCTGAAATACCGTTCGCTGAGACAGGATGAAGCCGCGCTGGAACAAATCGCGCAGTCGTAATTTCGCTAGGTATCATCATTTGAAAGTATAAACGGGCGCTCAAAAGGCGTCCGTTGTATTTATATGATGGGTCTATTATTGGAGAATTTCATGTCCTCTGCTGAACTGGAAGCTATACGCCGCGAAAAAGATCAGTTTTTCAAGCAGCATCCGCAGTCGCCACTACTGCCGGAACAACAAGATTTGTTCACCGGTTTGAGCTATTACCCGTATAATCCCGATCTCGATCTCGTAGTTGCTGCCGCGCCTGTTGAGGATAACCGCCGTATTCAGATTGAAACCACCAGTGGTGATACACGCATCTATGAACGCCATGTTCGTTTTGAGTTCACGGTAGAGGGAGAGGCCGCCGCGCTCACCATTTATGACTCGCCACATGGCTACTTTTTGCCGTTTGTGGATGCTGGCTCACCGAACGAAACCTATCCTGCC
>CAZBPB010000116.1:2628-6824 GCA_964493565.1 uncultured Pleurocapsa sp.
GGGCGTTATTTAGAGCCGGAGTTATTGCCGGATGGACGCTTTCACGTTGATTTTAATCAGGTCTATAACCCGACTTGCGCCTACAACGAAGGCTGGTCATGTCCGATCACGCCAGTCGAAAACCGAATCTCTGTTCACATCCGTGCTGGTGAGAAGAATCCTGAAGGCGCTTGGACGGAAGGCGAATATTAGAGGGGTATGCGTTACGCATACCCCTGAAGCAGTGATAATTATGCGCCAAAAGGCGTGAAGCCGGGGCCGGGAATTGTACAGCTTCCCTCAGCTTGACGGATGTTTTGCTGTAGTACCCAGTTCCGAATCTCAGTCTGAGTGTTGTCGAACTGATACCATAACACGCCGTTCACGCGGGTAATCCTCGTACCATTGAAGCTTCCGCCAACGTCCAGCGTTCCCACCTGCGAACCGTTCGGGAAGTTATAGAATGGTGTCCCTCGATCCAGAACCAGGGTGCAGGTTCCGGGGGGCAGTTCAACGTCAACCGTACTATCATCAGGCGTTGGCGTAATCTGTGGCCCGCAACTGCCCTGAATCAGCGTATAACGGAACTCAGCGGAACTGTTGCCAACACTTGCCCGCAGGATGTGATCTTCATTATAGAAAGTTGTAACCGTGATCGGGATGACTGATGTGAAGCTTTGCCCTGCCGCAATTGCAGGGAAATTGCCAAATGCTGTTGCCGTTACAACACCTGTGCGTACATGAATGTCCTGCAGCGTTACCGTGCCGGCGCCTGATGTGGCGTTGCCACGGTTGGTTACGACCACATTGGCGATGATTGGTACCCCGCAAACGACGCCGCTGCTCACCGTTAGACTAGCCACCTGCACATTGCTTTGCGGCACAGGCGTAGCCGGAGGCAGTGGTGATGGTGGTGCGACAACAGGCAGGTTAGAGAAGTTGCCGCTGGTTTGAACCACTGTTGGCGAAAGCCAGCCTACGTTGCCCGAGTTTGTCCTCACTTGAAACCATCCGGTGCCGTTTGCGCTCAATGCCAGCACAGTAGCATACTGGCCCGAGGGCAGAGAGCCTGTAATCGGGCAACGGGTGTTATCCACCATATCGCAGCGACGAATATTGACGGCTGCGTGTTGTTCCAGCGGTGTCACACGCGGAGTTGTATCTGCGGGTGGTTCTGGCGTTGGTGCCGGTGTTTCTTCCTCAGTAACCCCCAATTCAGCAAGAATTTGCTCGCGTAAAAGGGCGCTTTCAATGGCAAAACGCTCATTGCTCAAGCGGATCGGGGAAACTGTGTCGTAATAACGCTCCAGATCGGTTGTGACCACATTCAAACGCACCGCATACAGGCCGTCCTCAAAATCCTGAGTGCTAACAGTTGCGAGTACATCGTTGACGACTGGATCAGAACGTATCGGTGAAATCGGAATCCAGATCGCATTTTCAGGAATATTTTGATCGTCGTTCAAAGCAGTTGCTTCCAGAAAAAAGAAAGCAAGGTTTTGGACGTTTGCTGTGCCGAACACCGGAACATCCTGCCAGACTTCGGAAATGGGCACTGGCCACGCAATTTCGACGCCGGTTTGCGTTTGCCCGACCGAACTACCGTCCTGTGCCATAACTGCGGTGGAAGCCAGCAGAATGGCAGTACACAACAGAAGCAAAAGGTATCGTCTCATGCTTAAAGACTCCTTATTGAGGCAAAAAATTTCCTAGCCTTGCAGAGCATATTCCTTCCGCCATCAGGATACAAGCGTACTGTAGTGCGATTGCCCAACGGTGACAGCATCGGGTAAGGCACTGGTTATCCCTCCAAAAGAATATTAAACACTGGCGGACTTCCGGGATTTCGTGCATTGTCTTGAAAGTGAGCTGTAGACTCACTTTGCGGGCGATATCCTCATTGGCAGGGATGTATTGCCATGCCTTTCGCCGCCTGTGAGCGAGAATTTTTCCGGGGTTTAGCTATTGGATGACCTTCCTATAGCTTTTTACGGCGATTTCGTTCAGAATAAGAACATAAATTCTGTTACGATCTTGAGATTCCTTCATGTAGGTGTCTCATGTGAGTGAAGTAATGGTGTGAAACGTAGTATCACCATGATCGTGTGTTTATTCATCCCTCGTTTTGCATTTCAGATCGCCCAGTCCAGTGGCATTGGTCAACCACAGTTGATTCTGATCAATTCTGAAAGTGCTGACGCGCGCATTGTGGCTGTAAGCCCTGAGGCAGATGCTGCCGGCGCAAAAGTGGGAATGCTCTGGCTGGAGGCTGTCAAACATTTCCCTGAGGCCGTTTTCCTCACTGCGACAGCGCCAGAATTTAGCGACGAAGTTGAATCGCTGCTGCAAAGCCTATCGGTGTACACCCAGTTTTTGGAATTGGATGAGCGCAGTTTTCCGCAAACTGCCGTGATCTATCTGGATATCGGCTCTCTCAGGGATGACGATCTTCAGCGACAGGTAATTGATATCTCCTTTGAAGTCAAACAGCGCAACCTGAATGCTTCTGTAGGCGTTGCGCGAGGTAAATTCCCCGCCGCCGTCGCTGCGCAAAAAGCCGAGATGAACCATTATTCTCTGGTACCCGAAGGGCAGGAAGCAGCGTTTCTTGCTAATTTGCCGATCACCCGCCTGCCGCTTTCACAGGATTTGGCGGGACGATTGAGCCGTATGAACGTGAGAACGTTGGGCGATTTTGCTGCGCTGCCGGATATTCGCATCAAGCAGGAATTGGGCGATGAAGCCTATCGTTTCTATCAAATCGCCAGCGGCTGCGATGAACGACGTATTGCGCCTATACAAGCCCCATCAACAATTGAGCCGGTGCATGCTGTTCTGGAAGAGCCGCTGGTAGACAAAACACGTTGGCGGCTGACCATTATTCCGCTGGCACAGGAGTTTATGCGTAACCTCTCTCAAAACCAGATGATATGCCACCAATTCGGGTTGATCCTGACGTTAGACGATGGTCGTACCCGTGAGCGTATGTCTCGTATCCGGGCATACCATTCGCCTGCCGAAATTGCCCACGAAATGAACCTGCTGATTGACGGCCTTTCGCTGCAAGCGCCGATCACCGAAATTGAGATTTCGTTCGTCCAATAGTTAAGCTTAAGCTGGCTCTATGACTGCACTCCAACCGCGTTATACTCTTACGCGGCATGGGAGTTTTTCGTATGAGACATTATCGTCAATTGACGGTTGTAGAAATGGCGCCTGAAAACGGGTTGTCTGCCTCATCAGAAGGTGATTTTGGGGCGGGAATGCTGCTGCGCCGCGAGGGTGATTACATCGCAATTTCATTTTATTCCGGCGCGGTTGAGCTGCTTTTGCGGCTAAAGGCCAATGAGTTGATCCGCACGCTGGATCATTTGCACCCGACGGATCAGGCAAGCAGCGCTCGCAGCGTAGGCACCTCGCATACAGCATTATGGCTAACCTTGCGACTGGATGGCACATTAGTGATGCGCCCTTCGCTGACCACCGATGCTGCTGGCTCAATTTCGCTCAATTTTGAGCTTACCGCGCCTGTCAGAAGCGCGCTTGATACATGGCTGAAGCAATAAACTCACATTGTCATACACACTTTGCTCCGCTACAATTCCGGCGATGTGAGCGCCTTTATGGAGAGTGTCGCAGCGCCGCTGCGAACGCCGAAGGGGCAAACCGGTTGATCGCTGGGCAACCGGTGAAACTCTCAGGCTCAAGGACATAAAACGCGCAAATCTCTGAAGGTTCATCTATTCAGGTGACGGACAGAGCGCACAGCATTTTGGCTGCGCGCTTTTTTATTTCACTGTCTCGCAGCCCCGAAATGAATCGCTTCGCAAGTGTTACTATTGTTGGCAATATCTGGTGAGGAGAAGCGCCGATGGGAAGCTGGAAAACGCCTGAAAACCTGAAGTATTTGCGTACCGATGAATGGCTGCTGCTGGATGGGGATGTGGCTACTCTGGGTATCTCCGATTTCGCGCAGGATCAACTGAATGACATCGTATTTGTTGAATTGCCCGCGGTAGGCGCAGCTTTTGCCGCAGGAGAGACTGTTGGCGTAGTGGAGTCGGTCAAAGCCGCCTCTGATATTGTTACGCCGGTGGCCGGAACCGTGATCGAGGTCAATCAGGCATTGGAACGCCAGCCGGAGATCATCAACAGCGATCCCTATGAAAAGGGTTGGATCGTGAAATTGAAGGTCAGCGATGCGGCTGACGCAGAGG
>CAZBPB010000116.1:6834-9951 GCA_964493565.1 uncultured Pleurocapsa sp.
CCTATATTCCACACACGGATGCCGAGCGCGAGCAAATGCTGGCGGTCATCGGCGCAAAATCAATCGAAGAACTGTTTGAAGCAGTGCCGGAAACGCACCGGTTTCCAGCCTTAAATGTGCCGCCTATGCTCTCCGAAATGGAGATCGTGGCCGAGATGCAGGCACTTTCAGAAGCCAATGATCACGCGGGCGATTTCGCTATCTTTCGCGGCGCGGGCGCGTACCATCACTTTGTTCCCTCAGTCGTAAACCATATTCTACTGCGTGGTGAATACTTCACAGCGTATACCCCGTATCAGCCGGAAGTGAGTCAGGGGACGCTGCAAGCAATCTATGAATACCAGAGTATGCTGGCACAGTTGACCGGTATGGATGCTGCTAACGCCAGCCATTACGATGGCGCGACCAGTCTTGCCGAAGCCGTCACTGTGGCTAAAGATGTGGGGCGTAACAAACGCAAACGCATCGTCCTCAGCCCGTACATCAATCCACAGTATCGGGCTGTGACTCGCACTTATCATCAATGGGGCGAACTGGAATTTGTGGGCGACGACAAGTCGTATACCACTTCGGAACTGATTGACCTGATTGATGACAACACGGCGATGGTGGCTGTAGGCTATCCGAACTATCTCGGTCATATCGAAAATCTGGCTCTATTTGCTGAAAAAGCCCACGAAAAAGGCGCGCTGCTGATTGTAGTCGCCAATCCGATGGCGCTGGCGATGCTCAAATCACCGGGCGAACTAGGTGCGGATATTGTCGTCGGCGAAGGTCAGTCATTGGGTATTCCACTCAGCTTCGGCGGGCCGTATCTTGGCTACTTCGCCTGCCGTGAAGAATACGTGCGCCGTATTGCTGGACGAATTGTTGGCGAAACGGTGGATCAGAATGGTACTCGCGCTTTTGTCATGACCTTACGTCCGCGCGAGCAGGATATTCGCCGCGAAAAAGCCAGCAGCAACATCTGCACCAATCAGGGCTTGATGGCGCTGGCGGCAACGGTATACCTCTCGCTGATGGGTAAAAACGGCATGCGTAAAGCCGCCGAACTGTGCTATCACAAGACTCAATACGCTGCGGATCGCATTGATGACTTACTGCATTTCAGTGTGGATCGTTCGCAACCGTTCTTCAATGAGTTTGTGGTCAAATGTCCGGTGCCTGTGGGCGAAATCAACGCATTGTTGAGCGAACGGGGCATTCTGGGTGGCGTTGATTTGAGTGAGGACTACCCACATTTGAAGGATCATATGTTGATCTGCGTGACTGAAATGAACCGAAAGGCTGAAATTGACACACTTGTTGAAGTGTTGAAGGAGGTTCGCCATGAATAGCGAACCACTGATTTACGAAATCAGCGTGCCCGGACGCGAAGGCGCGAACCTGCCTGAAGCCGATGTGCCACTTGCGAAACTGCCAACCGAATTGATCCGCGATGCGCTTGATCTTCCAGAAGTAGGCGAGCTTCAAGTGGTACGGCATTTCACTAACCTTAGCCGCAAGAATTTCGCTATTGATCTTCAGTTATACCCGCTGGGCAGCTGCACCATGAAATACAACCCGAAGCTGAACGAAGATATGGCGCGGCTGGCTGGTTTTGCTCAACTGCACCCGCTAACTGACGCGGCAGGTTCACAGGGCGCGCTGGCGTTGATGTACACCTTGCAAGAGTGGCTGGCAGATATTGCCGGTTTTAAGGGCGTGAGCTTACAGCCTGCTGCGGGGGCGCAGGGCGAGTTTGCCGGACTATTGATGATCCGCGCTTATCACAAAGAACGGGGTGACAACAAGCGCATCAAAATTCTAGTGCCGAACAGCGCGCATGGCACTAACCCGGCAACCGTTACAATGGCTGGATTAACCAGCGTTGAACTGCCTTCCGACGATAAAGGTAACGTTGATCTGGAAGCATTGAAAGCCGCCTGTGATGATACTGTCGCTGGCATGATGATCACTGTTCCTAGCACGCTTGGCCTCTTTGACAGCAACATTCTCGAAGTGATTGAACTGGTGCATGCCTGCGGCGGTCTGATGTATATGGACGGCGCGAACATGAACTCGCTGATGGGCATCGTCAAGGCGGGTGAACTGGGCTTTGATGTGATGCACTATAACCTGCACAAGACGTTCTCTACGCCGCATGGCGGGGGCGGGCCGGGCTGCGGGGCAGTGGGCGTGAACGAAAAACTGGTGGATTATCTACCGGGGCCGATTGCGCAGATTACAGACGCAGGACAAGAGCCGGATTTGCCGCCGTTTTATGAACTGGTGATGCCGGCAAAATCCATCGGTCAGCTCAAAGCCTTTCAGGGTAATTTCGGTATGCATGTGCGCGCGTATGCCTATATTCGCGCTTATGGAGGCGATGGCCTGCGCGAAGTTTCCAAACACGCGGTCTTGAACGCCAATTACATTCGGGCGCGTCTGGCTGAAGCCTATCACGTGCCCTTTAACCGCTACTGCGCCCACGAATTCGTGATCGAAGGTCACTGGGAAAACGCGCCGGACATTCACGCGCTGGATATTTCAAAACGGCTGATGGATTATGACATTCACCCGCCAACCAATTATTTCCCGCTGATCGTGCCCGAAGCGCTGTTGATTGAGCCGACGGAAACCGAGGACAAGCAGACGCTGGACAACTTCATCGAAGTCATGCTCAAGATTGCGGAAGAGGCCAAAACGCAGCCTGAACTGCTGAAAGAAGCGCCGCATAATACGCCGGTTCGCCGTGTGGACGAAGTGCGCGCCGCCAAACAGTTGATGCTGTGCTGCCGCCCTGAGCCAGATTGGGTGAAGGAAAAAGGCAAGGCAGAGTAGAGCTTTGAACACTCCTGATAAGGGGCGCGGCTTTCAGCTTAGCCCTTATCAGGGGCAGCGGCGGCGAGAATAGTTTTTTCTTCGCCAAGTTATGGCGAAGATGGCGGAGCGCCGCCAATTTACGGGAAGAATTGTGGCGGCGAAGGCTGTGTAAGAGGGTGAAAATGACGAAACTTTCGCCAATTGAGTTTGTAAGGTGCATACCTGCGATCTTTGGTTCAACATCGGGATATTGTTGAACCGCATATCCAATATAGAGCATTTGTTCTATTTTGTGAAGATGGTGATGTAAGA
>CAZBPB010000117.1:0-9278 GCA_964493565.1 uncultured Pleurocapsa sp.
ACTCGATAGCCTGCGCTACCAGTTCGCGGGCGCTCTGCAAGCCATGGGCATTTGGCGTGCCTAGCATGGCGGCTAGTTCGGCGGCACGTGCTTCATCTTCAGGTAAGGGGACAATTTCGGTATGTGTTCGCCCGCCTTCAACCAGCTTGCGCACGTGATAATGGCGATCTGCGTAGCCTGCAAGTTGGGCAAGATGTGTGACCACCATTACCTGATGTTCACCGGTCAGTTCCCACAGCTTTTCGCCAACGATGGTGCCTACGCGCCCGCCAATCCCCTGATCGATTTCGTCGAAAATCAGCGTCGGCGTCTGGTCGGCAGAGGCTAATACCCGTTTCAAGCCAAGCATGATTCGCGCCGACTCGCCGCCAGAGGCGACCTTCGCAACCGGACGCAGCGGTTCACCGGGATTCGCGCTCATCATAAATTCCACGCGATCAATGCCGGTTTCGTCAAATGCCAACCGCTGATCGCCCACATAAGCGCCGTTCGGGTCTTCCTGCTGCTCAATCTGCGCTTCAAAGCGGGCGTTGCTCATCCGCAAATCGCCCAACTCGCTCACAATTCCCGCGGCTAACTGCCGGGCGGCGGCTTTGCGGCCTTTGCTTATGCGGTCACCCAGTTCGCCAATGTGCTTCAGAAGCACCGTTTCCTGTTTACGCAGTTCGTTCAGATGTTCTTCACTATGTTCAAGAGTATCCAGTTCAGCGCGGGCTTTCTCAGCGTATTCCAGCACCCCGACAATATCGGCAGCATTGTAACGGCGGCGAAGCTGATTGATCAGTTCCAGCCGCTCTTCGATCTCATTCAGCCGTTCAGGGTTGTGCTCAACGTGATCTAGATAGCGCCGTAACGTCGTAGCAACCTCATCAAGCTGCCCGCTGGCGCTTTCCAGCATGTCTAGTTCTTCCTGCCGGTCAGAATCAATTGCCACCAGCTTGCTCAGAAAGCCAGATGCCTGCATCACCTGATCAACAGCCCCGATCTGATCCGGGTTATCATCGCTGCCATATAACAATTCCACCGCATCAGCCGTCAGCCGCGCCAGCGTTTCGCTGTTCGCCAGACGGGTACGCTCGGCCTTCAATGTTTCATCTTCGCCAAACGTCAGCCCGGCGGCATCAATCTCTTCGACTTCATGCCGCAACCGTTCGGCGCGGCGCTGTATGGAAGCCTCATCCTCCATCAATTTATGCATTTCACGACGCAGTTCATATACACGCCCGACAACGACAGCAATTGCCGCGCGCGCATCCATCAATCCGGCGTAGCGGTCTAACAGTTCAATATGCAGGGCGGGCTTGAGCAGAGAAAGATGAGCGCTCTGTCCGTGTACGTCCACCAACCTTTCGCCAATCTCGTTCAGCACTTCAAGGTTCACGGTCAAGCCGTCAACACGCCCTGATGAACGCCCGTTGGCGCGCACTTCGCGGGATATGGTGATCTCGTCCAGCGTTTGCGTATCCATCTCAATCAGATTTTCGCGCTGCAAAATCGGGATGATGGCTGCCTGCGCGCGCTCATCCAGCACAAAGACGCCTTCAATCAGCGCCCGTTCCGCGCCAGATCGGACAAATGAAGACTCGGCTTTGCCGCCAAGCAGCAGTTCAACCGCATCAATTATGATTGATTTGCCTGCGCCGGTTTCGCCGGTGATCACATTCAATCCCCGACCAAAAGCGAGTTCTAGCTGGTCAATAATGGCAAAATTCTGAATGCGAATTTCCAGCAGCATACACGCCTCAACCCGTTATCGCCGCATGCGGAAACGACCAAACGCGGCAAAAGCAGCCAACCCGATCAACAGCAGCGGCCCAAACTGCGAGAACATGGCCTGAAAGATCAGCTCCAGCGGGATACTGCTGATAGCCGCGCCGGATACCCGCGATAATACCGCTATTGCCAGCCCGATCAAGCCGCCTACGACAATACCCGCTGTGCATATTTCGCCGGTATAGCGTCCGCGCTTGCGCCTTAGCGCGCGCACACAGATTTCGCTGATCAGGCCGCCTAATGGCAGCCCCAAAATAATCGCGAACAGCAGCGGCAAACCGATCAATCGCGCAATTCCCGCCGCCACCGCCGCGATCACCGCGCTTACTGTAAACACGATTGCATAATCTGCAAGTGTAGCATTAAAGAATTTGTCTTCCACGCCGCGCACACACTCTTTGCAGCGGTAGCCAACCGGCGTAGGTACAGCGCAATCGCTGCACATATAACGCCCGCACTTGTTGCAGCGCAGGCTGGTTTCACGATCAAGGTGTACAGCGCAGTAGTGAATTTCTTCGGTATGTTCAGGTGTTGTAGTGATTTCAGTACTCATCGAGGTTCGTTACTGACTCGCGGTTCTAGACGATCTAATAGGGAACGATAAAAATAGGTCTTTTCGCGTAGGCGAACAAAACGCGCCGTATGCTGGCTGGCCTGCACGCGTAAAACATCTTCAGCTTCAAATTGAAACACGTTTGATCCATCAACAGCCAGAAACGGATGTATACGCATCTCTTCAATGCGAATATCTACGTCCGCGCCTTGTGGTAGCACAATCGAGCGATCTAAACTCAAGTGTGGGGCAACCGGCACGATCAGCATATTCCGCAGCCCCGGCGGTAAAATCGGCCCGCCGCTAGCCAACGCATATGCTGTTGAACCTGTTGCCGTTGCCACAATCACTGCATCACAGTTGTAGGTGGTCGTCCAGCCTCCGTCAATATACGTCGAAACCCGCACTAATCCCATTTCCCCGCCACGGCTGATCACGACATCGTTGAGCGCGTCCAGCCGCAGCATCTCCGTGCCATCGCGCAGCACCCGCGCGGTGATCATCATGCGGTCTTCAATCCAGTAGTCATTATTCATAAGCAGGGGCAGGGTTTGATCCCACTCATCCGGGGGAATTTCGGTCAGAAAGCCCAGCTTGCCCATATTCACGCCCAGTACCGGTACAACGGCGGGGCCACATACACGCGCTGCTCGCAGCATGGCACCGTCGCCGCCAATCGCGACTACCATCTGGGTGCTATCCAGCGTTTCTGACAGTTGTTCTTCTGTCCAGGTCTCTAAAAACCAAACGTCAAACCCATGTTGGCGCAGACTTTCAGCAATTTCCGCACCAACGGGCACAGTTTGTGAACGAAGCGGGTGAGCTAGGACGCCAAAGCGTTGTAAGGTCATGCCAGTAAGTCTACCTGTGGCCTTTCAGGGATGCCAGAACGTTACTAATTTTAGCACATGCGTACTACTATAGCAGCGTGTAATCACAAGCCACCGGGTGAAAAATAAACAGGAATCGCTTGCCGGATTATTATCGCGATGGCAAGTGGATTGTCAGGGTGATGATTGGTATTTTGCAAGATGAATACCTGAAAGCACGTCCGTAAGCTAAACTATGATCATGGGCATTCTCTATCTCGTCCCCACGCCAATTGGCAATCTTGAAGACATCACCCTGCGGGCGCTGCGCGTATTGAGAGAAGTCAAGTTGATCGCCGCCGAAGACACACGTACCTCGCGGGTGCTGTTGCAACATTTCGGCATTACCACCCCGCTAACCAGCTATCACGAACACAACAAACTGGCGAAGCTGGATGTTATTTTCGACGCGCTGGAAAGCGGTGATGTGGCGCTGATTTCCGATGCTGGCACCCCCGGCATCAGCGATCCCGGTTATGAATTGATCCGCGAGGCGATCGCACGGGGCGTCACGGTCACGCCGCTGCCGGGGGCAAATGCCGCCCTGACCGCGTTGATTGGTTCCGGGTTGAACACCGAAACGTTCCTGTTTGTCGGCTTTCCACCCCGAAAGCAAAAGTTACGCCGCGAACTTTTGGAACGCCTAGCCCATGTGCCGCGCACGTTGATCTTCTACGAAAGCCCGAACCGCCTGATAGACCTACTGGCGGATATTCAAGCTGTTCTCGCAGATCGCGCTGTGGTGGTTGCTCGCGAACTGACCAAAATCTACGAGGAGTTTCGGCGCGGCACAGCGGCAGAACTGCTAGCATACTTCACCTCCACCCCGCCACGCGGCGAGATTGTGGTCATAATTGACGGCGCGCCGCCGGAAACGTTGGTCGTTTGGGATGATGATGCCGTGATTGACTCGCTCAGTGAGCGGCTGGAAAATGGCGAGTCTTTACGCGATGCAGCGAAAGCCATCGCAGCTGAATCAGGCCATGATCGGAAGGCGGTATACGCGTTGGGGTTGAAGTTGAAGGGATCGTGAGATCTCACCCTAGCATTTCGTTGCTCGTCCTGTAGAATGTATCGTCACTTTGGCAGAAATGATTCTTGCAGGTGTTTTTGCGCCTGCTGAAACTGAGATTAAAACGAGGGTTTTGTTCGATGGCGTCTTATCACGGGCCTAAAGCAAGAGTTCAGCGCCGCTTCGGTGAGGTGCTAGCTCCGCGTCCTAAGTATCAGCGTATTCTTGAAAAGCGTGGTTATCCTCCCGGAGATCACGGCAAGGAAAAGTCTTTCCGCAGTGGTCGTCGCAGCGACTACGGTATGCAGTTGGGCGAAAAGCAGAAGCTGGCGTTTATCTATAACGTCCGTGAATCGCAAATGCGCCGCTACTTCCTGCGCGCGCGCCGCCAACCGGGTAACACCGGCGAAAATATGCTGCGCCTGCTGGAACGCCGTCTCGATAATCTGGTGTATCGCGCTGGTTTTGCCGCCACCATCTGGGCAGCACGCCAGTTGGTCAATCACGGTCACATTACAGTGAACGGCGCCAAAGTAGACCTGCCTTCGTTCCAGGTGAACCCCGGCATGACCATCGGCATCAGCGAAAAGATGCGTAAGAACGTACATGTGATTGAAAGCGTAGAAAGCCAGGTGTATAACCTGTCTTACCTGAGCGTAGACAAGAACGGCCTGAGCGCTACCTTCACTTCGCTGCCGGAACGCGCGGAAATCCCCGTGCCAGTCACTGAACAGCTCATCATCGAGTTCTACAACCGTCTGGCCTAAGCCAGAACTGCTGTGAATAATCAACGGGATGCAAATTGCATCCCGTTTTTGTTTTCCATCAAATACTATTCGTTTGCAGGTACAAAACGCTGATAGACTACCCCGGTTGGCAGTGTTTCAGACATTACAAGCGCCAGATTAGCACGTTTACCTTCAGGGAATAGGCGCTTGCCACTTCCTAAAACCAGCGGATAAACATGCAGCGCGTATTCATCAACCAGATCATTTTCAATAAGGGTGTGCGCTAATACACTACTGCCGTCGAGCAGGATATTTTTGCCGGGTTCTTGCTTGATCTTTCGCACTTCCTCAACCACGTTGCTGCTGATCAGCGTCGAATTACGCCAAGCATCCGCCGAGGTGAGGGTTGTAGACACAACATATTTGCGGACGCCATTGAGCGTATTGGCAAATGGATCGTTCTCCATCGGCTCAAATGCGCTGCCGTGTATTTGCCATGTTTTACGTCCCAGCAAAAGCGCGTCAGATTGCATCATCGCCTCAAAGAAATGTTTGCCGATATCGTCATGCCAGTAGGGAAATGTCCAACCACCATGCGCGAAACCCCCATCTGTATCCTCATCAGCCCCGCCCGGCGCTTGAATCACACCATCCAGCGTGATGAACTCAGCAATGATCAATTTTCTCATGTTGCCTCCCATCCTTTTACATACTTATGTCATTTCGAACCACGAATGTGCCAGGATGATTATTCCCCTTCGCGCTCGCGCGCGACCTGCTCCTCGTAAAAGCGTTCCCACTCGCTCATAAAATCTGCGCTGGGCGATGCGCCATTGACCGGCCTCTCCATTACCAGATCAGGCCCGTGCGAAACCAACTCAGGAACATTAGCTTGTGGCAGGTCTTCCATTACTTTACGCACGAAGAACACCATCTCATTCGCCTGATATGCGGCGTTAAACCGCTGGCTCACCCACCCCAGAACAAACAGCGCCACGATCAGCGTGATCACGATGGAACGATCCCAGGGCATATAGGCCACAATTGAGGAGATGAACAGCGGTAGCAGCAGCGCCGTCGCCAGAGCCGCCGGGGTCATGCGAGCGTTAAGCCGCATCAAGGTAACCATGCCACCATTTTCGCCAGCCGCCGAAAACTTACCATCCAGAACTGCCGCCGAGCCGGTGCGGCGGCGGCGCTCGCCCCGAAACACCCGCGTATCGCTGGTCAGCCGAAAGCCAGACTCCAGGGGTTGCAAGTAATAACGACGGCCTTCCTGAAACAGATCGCGGTGATGCAGGCGTTTTGTACTGGGGCGGGTGGCAGTTGCCAGCGTTTGCACACACACAGTTGGCGGCGCGCCAATCAATACCGTGACCGGAGAATGTACCTGCCACAGCGTCCGGGCAAAGAATGCGCGAACGCCACCCTCAGCCTCTGCTGTGTTGGGGGGAGAAGTCATTTCGCTGCCTGGCTAGCCACGCGGATGTGTCCGACCGCGCATGGAAGCAGATCGCCAGACGTACGCAGCGACACCCAGCACGAAGCTGGCAATAGAGAGCATCCCTACAGCCAGTGGTATCCAGCGCAAATCTTCCTGAATCGGCGGCAGTTCAGGTGATATATTCGAAGGAGTTAAGCGTAGTATCAGGTATTTATCGGTAATCTGAGTAAGCGCCCGCTCCGTCACAGCGCTGCGCCCACGCAAAGCCTTCATCGGACTATACAGCGAGTCGTACAGAAAAGCCCCGGTGCCGTAAAACAATCGCAGTGCCATCAATGCCTCGCCCGGCTGCGTCACCCGTTCAGCCGTTGCCCCGATCACCCGCCTACCGCGTTGTACCGTCACCAATGGGTTTGCCAGCACATTTTGAACCCAGTGCGGGCTTTCACCCAGAGTCGAAATCACGTACAGCTTGCGCCCGTGAGAACGGTATTCCATTGCCGAAAATCGGGGTTCGCCGGTACGTTGACCCCGCGTGGTTAACACAAGCAAAGGCATGACGTTCAAGGCTTCCCCGAGTCCCAGTCGGTAGCCGAGCAGCGGGAGCCGGGCGACGAAGCGCGCCAGAGATGAAGGGCGCGAAGGATATACAGTGTCCATGGTAAGGTCGTTTATACAGCGTTCTTCAGCAATCATTTTCGTAACAGTATAGCGCGAAGTATGCAGAAATCAGCAATTGCAAGCGATGAAAACATAAAATGGCATGTCTGCGATTCTCGCAGCGGTAGAATAGTTCACTAACGCAAGTTCTGAGTGCCAGGTTCTGAGTCTTGAGTAAAAACGGTTCTCGCCGTGTAATTTACTCAGGACTCAGAGTTATTTTAGTTCAGGATTTTCTCTCATGCCTGCTTCCGAAAACCGTATTCGCATCGTTGAAGAAAAACTACTCTCCGATAACTGGGCGATTTTGAAACGCACCACGCTGGACTTCCAACGCACCGATGGCACATGGCAAACGCTGGTGCGTGAAACCTATGATCGTGGCAATGGCGCAACCATCTTACTTTACAACCGCCAGCGCAAAACCGTGATCCTCACGCGCCAGTTCCGCTATCCAGCATACGTGAATGGGCATCACGGCTATCTAATCGAAACCTGCGGCGGTTTGTTGGATAAGGACGACCCTGAGATCGCGATTCGTCACGAAATTGAACAGGAAACGGGCTACTCTGTCCAGAACGTGCGTAAAGTGATGGAAATCTTCATGAGTCCTGGCTCTGTAACTGAGCGCGTATACTTTTTCGTCGGAGAGTATGAGCCTGATGTTCGTGATTCGCAGGGTGGAGGGCTATTTGATGAGGGTGAGGATATCGGGGTACTGGAGATTCCGTTCGCTCAGGCGATAGAGATGATGGGAAATGGAGAAATTGCCGATGGAAAAACCGTCATTCTGCTGCAATTCGCGCAGATTCACCGGCTGCTAGACTAAAAGGGGGCCGGTGTGCAATCGGCCCCCTGAGGCGCAAACTGGGAGTTTGCGTTAACGAAAAGAAACGGTAGTGGAAATTTATTCAAGAACTATCTGCTGTGCTTCAGCCATTTCTGGCTCGGCAAGGCTTTCTCCAATACCGCGTGCCCAGGCGCGAATAGCATCCCAATCGCGGAAATCCCCCTCAGGCGTACGCACCAGCTTCGATACAGTGCGCTCTAGAAAGCTTAGGTCTGAGAAATCGAGCTTACCAGAGAAGAGCGCAATTTCGCGCGGCTGTATTTGATCGATATATTCGCGAATATCGTCTGGCACTGCCATCACATCCTTCGGGACAAGGTGTTCGCCTTCGCCCACCGGACCGCTGGCAAATACCCAAACAGGCTTACGGCTTAGTTGATCTTTATAACGGCGTAAGAATGACACCGCTTCATTTTGCCAGCGCCCGGCATAAATGGCGCTGCCTACCACCACCGCGTCATAGGGTTTCAGCCCCAATACGATAGCAGCATCTTTTACATCAACCTCAAATCCGCCCATTGAGCGCAGCGTATCCGCCATTGCGCCCGCCATTTCGGCAGTGGCGTTGTGCTTTGTAGAAAAGGCAATCAGTATCTTTTTCATGAAACGTGCTTCCTATCTGTGCGAAAGCTAATTTCGAGGTAGATAGGGGCAGCCGTATGGCAGAGGAATGCGCCGCTTTTGGGGGGACATTCGCTACAGGAACGCGGCTCGCCCTGTAATCTATACCCTCAACTCTATTATAAGGCTGTAAGCCTCTAGTCCGATGCCAGCGCGCTCTAATTCATGACAAAGATCATGCCTGATTCGGTGATTGCGATGATCGTCATAGTATATGTTATGCGTCTTCAAGCAGGGTATCGGGGCGAGCCTGTGGCTCGCCCGTGTACAGTTGAGAGAACTACTGGCTCAAGATCCAATCAATCGTCTTGGTTGCAAGACGATCTAACGCCTGTACGCTAAGGGCGATATGCTCCTCTTTGGTATCTTCGATCTTGTTATGCGAAATGCCGCGCAGGCTTTGCACGAACATCATTACCGTGGGTATACCCGCGCGCTGCATTTCCGGCGCATCATGTAGTGGGCCGCTAGGCAAGCGGTGAGATACGCCCACCGTCTCCATAATCGCCTCGTCGCACAGGTCTATCAGGTGCGGGTCAAAGGGTATTGGCTGGATTTGCCAGATACGTTCCCATGATACTTCGCACTTTTCCTCAATGGCGAAACGTTCGCTGGCTTCCACCGCTTCTTGCAGCATGGTCGCCAGCTCGCCAGCCTCCATATGACGCTGATCCAGCGTCATATCGCATTCGCCAACCACAGCGGTCACGATACCCGGGCGGGTAACTACGCGCCCAACTGTACAAACGCCGTGATGGCGTACCGCAA
>CAZBPB010000117.1:9288-9796 GCA_964493565.1 uncultured Pleurocapsa sp.
GGCGAAGGCATCTTTGCGCTTATCCATCGGCGTGCTTCCTGCGTGAGCGGCCTGCCCGATGAAATAAATCGCGTTGCGTTCCACACCATACGTGCCGATCACTGCGCCCAGCGGCAGATCCATGCTTTCCAGTACCGGCCCCTGCTCAATATGTAGTTCCAGATAAGCTTTCGCGTTCTGTAACTGGCTGTGTGCCTGTTTCATGGTATCCAGATGCACGTTATATTTTGCCAGTGCGTCTGGCAGTGAGATGCCATCCTTATCTTTCAAGTGAGCTATCTCGTTCTGCGGGTCAAGCGTGCCTGAGCAGGCGCTTGAACCCACTAGGCTGCGCCCAAAGCGCGCACCTTCTTCATCAGCCCAATCCACCAACCGCACGGTGACCGGCGGCGTGCCTTCCGAAGCGATGCGCCGCAGCACTTCCAGCCCCGCCAGTACGTTCAGACAGCCATCCAGCCAACCGCCATTCGGCACACTATCCATATGACCGCCGATCAGCAGTTCCTTA
>CAZBPB010000118.1:0-8744 GCA_964493565.1 uncultured Pleurocapsa sp.
CATCATGCGCTGCTTGCCCCGGTTGGCACAACAATCAAGAACATTAAACAGGTACGTTCCCATCCTCAAGCGCTCTCCCAATGCGCCAATTTCATCAGACGAAACGGATTTACGCCTATACCCTGGTATGATACGGCTGGTTCTGCGCAGGATTTAGCGGCAGACCCACAAGAAGGCACAGCCGTAATTGCCAGTGCATTAGCCGGGAAACTGTACGGCCTGGAAGCTCTGGCAACCCAGATTGAAGATGTACCTTTCAACTATACGCGCTTCTTTGTATTAGGTCATGACGATCCGCCGCGTGGGGAATTCAGCAAAACCTCGCTGGTCTTTGCAACCCGAAATCGCCCAGCAGCACTTTATGAATGTTTGGGGGAATTTGCTACACGCGGCTTGAATCTGACGAAGATCGAATCCCGCCCCCGCCGTAATCGCCCGTGGGAACCGGTGTTCTTCCTTGACTTTGAGGGGCACTGGCAGGATGCTTCCTGTCAGGAAGCATTGGCCCGGCTTCTACAACGGGCGTCCTTTGTTAAAATGCTGGGGTCATATCCGGCGGTGCGCGTCGAATCGGTAGGAATGTAAGCACTAAAGGCATTCGCTATGAAAAAACTACAAGTTGCCATCCTTGGCGCTACTGGCGCTGTAGGTCAACGATTCATTCAGCTGCTAGACAATCATCCCTGGTTTGAAGTCATTGAATTGGTGGCATCAGACCGCAGCGCAGGCCGCACTTATGCTGAAGCTGTTCGCTGGGTATTGGATGGCGAACCACCTGTCAGCATACGGGATATTCGCGTTAAGCCGCTAGATTCTGACCTGGCAGCGCCGCTGGTTTTTTCCGCGCTGCCTAAAGAAGCTGCCGATCCACATGAAATCCGTCTGGCAAATGCCGGACATATTGTGTGTACAAATGCTTCACTGAACCGTATGCTGGAAGATGTGCCGCTGCTGCTTCCTGAAGTGAACGCTGAACATATTGCGCTAGTTGATATACAGCGCGCCAATCGCGGCTGGACAACCGGCGCACTAGTTGCAAATTCAAACTGCACCATCATGCCAGTAGTGATGTCGCTGGCGCCGCTGCGTCAGTTCGGCGTTGAAAAAGTCTTGATTGTCAGCTCGCAGGCTATCAGTGGGGCAGGGTATCCCGGTGTGCCATCACTGGATATTCTTGACAATATCATCCCCTATATTGGTGGTGAAGAAGACAAAATGGAGACCGAGTCGCTGCGAATGCTTGGTAGTCTGGAAGGCGATCATGTCGAATGGCTGCCCGCTGTAGTCAGCGCCACATCAAACCGCGCGCCGGTCATTGACGGACATATCGTCAACATTTCGGTTTCTCTCAAAAGCCAGCCTCACCTGGACGATATTCTTGAAGCGTGGGCGCATTATCGGGGAATTGATCCGATTTCTTCATTACCCAGTGCGCCCATAGAGCCAGTTCACTATTTCGAGCAGCCTGATCGCCCACAACCCCGCCGCGATCGTAATTACGGTAAAGGCATGACCACCACTATTGGTCGTTTACGTACGTGCCCCCTGCTCGGTTACAAATTTGTTGCTCTTTCGCACAACACTATTCGGGGTGCGGCAGGTAGTAGCATTTTGAATGCTGAACTGCTGGCTGCAAAAGGTTACATTGCGGGATTTAAACCAGAGGTTACAGTCACGAAAGCCGATCTGATTCCGGTGTAGGCAAAAACACCTGCGTAGCAAACCGCGAGCGCGGGTGTTTTTCAAACTGTAGCTGATCGGTCATGGAGGATTTTCAATGCGCGTATTTATTGCAGGAATTGACGGTTATCTTGGATGGAGTCTGGCACAATACCTTACTGCCAGAGGACATGAAGTTGCCGGTACCGACACCTTCTTTCGCCGCGCATGGGTGGAAGAGATCGGTAGTGTAAGTGCTCTACCTGTATATTCTATAGAGGATCGGCTGGCGGCATTTGCCGAACATTACGGTAAACCCCTGAATTTCCGGGCGGGCGACCTGATGGATTACGAATTTTTGGCGGGGTATCTGGCTGAATTTAAGCCAAATGCAGTTGTTCATCTTGGTGAAATGCCATCCGCGCCGTATTCGATGATTGACCAGCAGCATGCGGCGTTCACCCAGCAAAACAACGTGATCGGCAGTCTAAACCTGTTGTGGGCAATTCGAGAAACCTGCGCGGAAGCGCATCTGGTCAAACTGGGTACGATGGGTGAATATGGCACACCCAATGTTGACATCCCTGAAGGATTCTTTGAAGTTGAGTTTCGTGGTCGTAAAGATTACATGCCATTCCCGCGTCAGGCCAACAGCTTTTACCACCTGACCAAAGTCCACGATTCGAACAACACCATGTTTGCCTGTAAAACGTGGGGATTGCGCTCAACGGATATTATGCAGGGCGTAGTTTTTGGCACCCGCATTGACGAAATGGGTGAAGATCCGCGGTTGCGCAGTCGCCTTGACTTTGACCAGTGCTTCGGTACGGCGATTAACCGTTTTGCTTGCCAGACGGTCATCAATCATCCGCTGACCGTATATGGCACTGGCGGGCAGACACGCGGCTTTTTGCCCTTGCGTGATTCAATGCAGTGCTTGACGATAGCTATTGAAAACCCGCCGAAAACCGGGGAATATCGTGTATTCAACCAGTTCGAAGAATGTTACACAGTCGAAGAACTAGCGCTTAAGGTGAAACAGGCAGCCAACGAAATCGGCATGGATGCAGGAATCGCCTTCTACGACAATCCGCGTACAGAGCGTGACTCACACTACTACAATCCTGATCGCCGACACCTGATCGATCTTGGCTACAAACCCACGCATGATGTGGTCGCAGAAGTGAAGATTATGCTTCAGGATTTGATGCCACACCGTGATCGCATCATGCAGAAACGCGAGATTCTGGTGCCGGATATTCGTTGGAATGGCGCTCGCCGACGATCCGAAGTGATCACCGTTCCTTCGGCATAATCTTGAATCACCACCCAATTCAATAGTAATAGAAATACGGGGTAAGGTTTGTCTTGCCCCTATTGATTTGTGTAATTGATGTGCATGTGCGGGGGCTTAGATGGTTCAGTATCTGGAATTAGCGCAACTCTCCACCCGGGATCGGGCGCGGCTGTTACGGCGTGCCGAGAAGGATATTCGCGAACTGTTTCCTCTGGCACAGGAGGTCATCAATCAGGTGCGTGAGCGCGGCGACGATGCATTAGTCGAATTTGCCCGGCGCTTTGACGCTCCCGAATTTCAGGCAAGCATGATCCGTGCAACCCCTGAAGATTTCGCTGCAGCACGTTCCGCAGTTGCGCCGGAAGTCGTGGATGCTATTGAAAAAGCCCACGCCAACATCCTGAAGTTTCACGAAGAACAAATGCCAGAACCGATGTGGTTTACAGAAATTCAGCCGGGCATCATGGCTGGCGAAAAAGTCACGCCGATCACCAGTGCAGCGTTATACGTCCCAAGGGGAAAGGGCGCTTTCCCCAGCGTAATGCTCATGCTAGCGACTCCAGCCAAAGTTGCGGGTGTACCACACGTGGTTGTCGCCACTCCACCCACACCTGACGGCAAAGCTGATGCTGCCTCGTTGATCGCGGCTGAAATCTGTGGCATAGACGAGGTATATGTAATTGGTGGTATTCAAGCAGTAGCTGCGCTGGCTTTTGGTACTGAAAGTGTGCCTAGAGTACAAAAGATCGTTGGTCCCGGCAGTAGCTATGTAACCGCTGCCAAACGGTTGCTGTTTGGCGTGGTTGATGTTGGGCTTCCCGCTGGCCCAAGCGAATCGATCATTTTGACAGACGAAACGGTTGATCCCCGCCTTGCCGCGCTCGATTTGCTAGTAGAAGCCGAGCACGGCCCTGAGTCTGCGGCAATACTGGTCACGCACAGCCGCGAAATCGCAGAGCAAGCCCTAAAAATTCTGCCTGAATATATTTCCGAGTTACCGGAATGGCGGCGTGATTTCGTCGAAAATGTTCTGAGTAACTACGGCGGCATTCTGCTCACAAATTCGCTCGAAGACTCAGTGGCTTTCGTTAACGAATATGCACCGGAACACCTCGAGGTGTTAACTGCTGAACCCTTTGTCACTTTACAGCAAATCAAGAATGCTGGCGAAATTTTACTCGGCAGCTCTACACCAATTCCTACCGCCAACTATTGTCTAGGTTTGAATGCGATTTTGCCAACGGGCGGTTTTGCCGGCAGTTTGTCGTCCGTCAGCGTCTGCGATTTCCTGAAACGTTCTGGAATCGGCTATTTATCAAAACAGGGCTATACTGCATTACAGGGCATCACTGCAACGCTGGCAGATTATGAGGGGTTTCCGGCACACGCGATGGCTATTCGCAAACGCAACGAAATCATGGACCTATGAGCGTGCTTGAGCGCGTTCAAAAGCTGCAATTCGAGAACAAGGCTGAAGCAGAAGCACTACTGCTTTCGTTTCTGCGCGAAATGCTGAGCCTCGATGTTACGACTGTAGAACTGCGCCCTCTAGTCGTATCCCTAAATTCATTCAATGGCTTTCTCACGCTCGGCGATGGTCGGCGGCTGTTCTTCAAAACCCACACCGAACCCGGTGGGATCATCGCTGAATACTATAACGCCGGTCAGTTGGCGCAGGTTGGCTATCCAGTTTTGCAGCCTGTATATAGTTCCACCGAAAGCGGCAAGCAACTGCTCATCTATGAAGTTGTTGATCAGCCCTCAGCCTTCGATGTCGCCAGACAAATCGAGAATGGAGTTGATACTGAACTACAGGCGTTCACGCGCGTCCAAAACCGCGCAGACGACTCGCTTTTTGAAATTTACATGCGTACATTGGAGCAGCAGAGCGAAGCGGACGCGGCGAAAGCGCCGGTACATCAGCTTTTCTATCACCGGTTAACCGGGGGGCGTTTGCAGCAGTTTTACGGAGAATCCGGAGAAGAAATCGAGCTAAAGTTGCCTGATGGCGATCCGGTGACGATGGCCGATGTGCGCAAAGCCCAATGGGAGGTCAATGGGCAGCAGTATCAACTTTCGCTGGACGAATTGATCACTTCGGCGATTTCCAATTTAGACCCGCAGCACGCAGGCATGTCAGTCATCGGTCATGGAGACGCACACAATGGCAATTTGTTTTTTGATGCCGATCGTGAGAAGTTGACCTATTTTGACCCTGCTTTCGCAGGCCGTCATCATCCGCTAATAGACCTCGCCAAACCGTTGTTTCACAATGTGTTTGCCATGTGGATGTATTTTCCACAGGAGACTAACGACGAGCTTTTTCTCGATGTGTATCGTCATGTTGATGAGTGGCAAATCGAGTACGAATTTCCGTTGACCCCAATCCGTGAGATGTTCTTCGAGAGTAAGGTCGAGCGCGTACTTAGCCCGTTGATGGTTGAACTGGCGCGTCAGAATGCGCTGCCACAGGATTGGCGGCAGTATTTGAAACTGGCGCTGATGTGCTGCCCTCTGCTCACCATGAATCTGGCTGATCAAAAGCGATTCCCGCCTGCAATTTCCTTCCTTGGTTTGGCGATGGCTGTAGAGATGGGCGGGGAAAGTTATCGCCAGCGCAGCTTGATTGACCGCGCATTGGATGAAGTTGAGCGGCGGTTAGGCTAACGCTTCCTGAAGCCGCGCAAAAGTTGGCGATTCGTGTAGGAACACATAGCGTACTGGTACCGCGCTGACGTGTGTTCCGCCAACTGCGCGTAGGTACTCGATTGCTTCCAGCAAAGATTTGTTCGGAATAATCAGCGTGACTGTAAACCATTGTCCCGCGCCTTTGCTCTCTGTGCCAAAGATCGGAGCAATTGTCGGCCCTTGCAGTCCACGCGTAAGCGAGTTTGTGGATAATTTACGACCAATTTCTTCGGCATCAATACCGCAAATATTAACAGTAAGCTGGCTATAGCTTTTCCCCAACAGCGCAGCGTCAATATGCTCCAATAGAATACGCGCAGCATTGAGCGCCTCTGGATGCTCTTTGAGCAGTTCGCGATTGCCAACTAAACATGCTTGCGAGTTGATTATTACGCCATCAGGCAGCGGCTTGAGATGATTTTCGCGTAAGGTAGTGCCTGTTTGCACCAGATCCACCACAATGTCTGCATAGCCGATGGTTGGTGCAGCTTCAATTGCGCCTTCAGCCGCCACGATGCTGAAATGGTGAATGCCATTTTTGTGCAGAAATTCGCGAGTTTTGTTGGGGTAGGTGGTGGCAACTCGCAAATTTCGTAGTTTGGTCTCGCGAAAATCCAACGCCACTTCCGCTAGATCAAGCATATTTTCTACGTCAATCCATGCTTCAGGCACCGCTACGACCAGTTTACAGTGTCCATAATTCAGGTTATTGTGAATAACGATTACGTCTTTCTGACCGTATTCGGCAACTACATCCAGTCCGGTAATACCCAGCTTTGCAGTACCATCCGCCACTTTATACAAAACGTCAATCACACGTTGAAAAAGTACATCTACCGCGGGAATTGCGGGAATTGTGCCGATATACTGGCGCGGATTCGGCTTATCCACCCGTAAGCCACACTCTTGCAGGAAACTGAGAGTCGGTTCGGCAATCGCGCCCTTGCTCGGCAGCGCAAACATCACCCGGTTCATGAGGTAGTTTTATCTTTCAGTGCATCTACAAAAGCCTGTATCTCGTCTAGACGGTAGCTTCTGATACCCAGCATCAGTTGTTCGCCCTGTATCGGATAAGAATCCTCATCCGCGTTGTCAGTCACTGCAACCGTGAGGCCAAAATCTCGCAGGTTTTGCACCCACAGCACAGCAGCATTCAAATCTGAAGTAGGCGTCAGGTGAATTTTCAGGATTTGAGTATTTTTTTTATACTCAAGATCATCAGTTTGGGCGCCGTTATGCAGGTAAAAGGCCAACCCCACAGCCGGAATTTCACTGGCTGCGCCTAGCAATTCGGCAAAATCATCGTAACGACCGCCACCTGCAAATAATGTACCATTGACGCGTAGTTCAAACACAATGCCGCTGTAGTAATCCCAACTGCGCGCCAGGGCAGGTTTAATCACCAGTTTTTGCCAGTCAATGCCATAGGCCATGACCATCGAAGCCACTTGATGAATTTCTTCGATCAGCAGCTGCGCGCGTTCATCCGGTGAAGGCAGCAACATGGCGGTATCGCGCCAATTATCACTCATTGGCGCAGCTAGCGGTGCATAGGTCACCAGAAAATTGACCGCTTCAGTTAACCGTTCATGGCTTACAAGACGCTGTTGTTTTCGCAGCAGTCGTTCAAGAATCTCATCACGAGAACGACCGCCTGTCGCGACCGTATCGGCATTGGACGTACTTATCAATGCCTGAAGTACACGCGATTGGTAATCTTCAGCGTCGGCAGCCGTTTTTTGTTCGCTGGTCGTCGCGACAAACTTTTCCAGCCATTTCAGAAGGATTTCTGTAGTGGCCGCTTCAGACTGGTGATTCAAAAAATTGAGCAGCAGCCGCTGCGCCCGCGCATCCAGCCCGAATTGATTCAGCAGATGGCGCGTCAATCCTACATGACCGATGGCGATCTCATAATCACTGATGCCCAATCGTTCAGCCGCGAGGCCCGCCATCGCCACGATTTCTGCTTCTGCAAAACGACCGGACATGCCCAGAAGCTCAGCGCCAACGCTTTCAGTTTGAAGCGCATATTCTAATGAGGTGTCTTCAAAGACAGGTCCGCTAAACGACCAGCGAACAACACGTGAAATCTCATTTTGAACATAAGCAGCCACTGCCGGGGAGGTAAATTCGGGACGGAGCGCCATTCTTTGATTTTGATAGTCAAGTGTGAGTAGGTGATCGGCAATTTGATCGCCTGCTCGCGTTAAAAACAGTTCTGCGGGCTGAAGAATTGGCGCATCAAAGCGCTCATAACCGAATCCGGCGAGTACATTTTCAATGATTTCCACACTGCGACGAATGAATAGAATTTCGCGTGCGCGATCAGAAACCGCAACCACTGTAACACCCCAGAGCGACGCCGGACGCTAACATGATAGCGGTTTTCCCGGCGCAATCAATGCCAGAGCGAGAAAATTAATCTATTTGGTTAGCGATATTCACCGCTGGAATACACGTAGACCGCAGCGCCTTCATCACCGGGGACGGTAAAATCAAATTCTGACGACACCCAGTTGTAAAGCCAGTTCGAGTCGGTAATTGACATATTCACACAGCCATGACTGTGGCGGTACCCGAAGCCGTCATGCCAGTAAGTGCCGTGTAACCCGATATCGTTGTCGAAATACAGCGTCCAGGGAACTTCTTCCAGAAAGTAGAAGTCAGGCTGACCGGCCGCGCCGCTCATGATCGTGCGATCATAGCGAATGTAAACGTTAAACAGGCCTTCGTTTGTTGGCCACTCTTCTAATCCTGAAGAAACCAGCGTGGCAAACACTGGAAGTTCGCCTTCATAGGCAATCACGATCTGCTCATATAAATCCACACTGACCCAGCGTTGGGTATCTACTTCAGCCGGACGTTCTACCGGAATAACTTTGGCTATCAAGGTTTGATGCACCCATTGATTCTCACCAACCTGATACCATCGCCACCCATCAATTTCAACGTTTGCGTACAAATTTACGGTGGTATATCGCATCAGCGGCAGATCGGTATCCAGCGCTTCTGCGCCGGGTGTTCTACTTGGAACCACATTCACGAGTATCCAGCCCATAGGGTAGGGCATTTCGCCATCAGGCAGCAATACGCCCGAAAA
>CAZBPB010000118.1:8754-9773 GCA_964493565.1 uncultured Pleurocapsa sp.
AAGCGCGACGGCAGCACTTGTATCAATGCTTCCGAACGCACCCACTCACCAATATTGATTTGTGTCCATTCACCTTCAGGAGTGAACGTGGTAACAAAGTTAAAGCCGGCATCCAGCGTCCGTACCGCTGTGCCGCCCGGCCCATCAAGAATTTCAACCGCGCCATTCACACGCTGATAACGCCGGTCATACAAAAGCTCTTCGTTTGGTGAAAGGGTGATCACGGCTGGCGCAGGGTAGGCGGCAATCTCCTCAGCGCTTATTCCCACTGTAGTAGATTGATCGTGTGTACATTCCAGACAAACTACTTCCTGCGCTGCGGCTGGCAACAATCCTATCAGCGCAACAACAACTACCAGTGAGAGCAGCTTCAGCAATTTCATGAACCCTTCCAGCCACAATACCCATTTATCTGACCGTAACATATATTGCCGAAAACGCTGCCAACGCTTACCTGACGATTACAGTATCCCAACCAGACGAGCGGCGTCCGCGTAATTTCCCGTGAATTTTGTCGTTAATTGTTGGCATAAATCCGTACTCTTATTCTATACTTAGATTTGAAGTAACTTTGTGTGACGCGCAGCTCAACATCAGGAGACTGATCCATGAAACGAATTTATCGGGCAACGCTGCTTCTTGGAATATTCCTCCTCATCTTTTCGATGAGCGCAGTCGCCTTTGCTGCGCCGGCAGAGCAGACACCAGCATTACCCATTTTAGTAGTGAATACCGGCGCATTGAATGTGCGCAGCGGCCCCGGCCCACAGTATACCGTTATTACCAGCGTGGTTGGCGGAACCGAACTCCCTGTTCTAGGAACAAATCCTTCCGGAACATGGGATCTGGTTTCAACGGCTGCTGGCAATGGCTGGGTAGATATTGCATTTACGCTGCCTCGTGGTGATTTTCGTTTCGTGCCGGTGGTGGATGTATTAGCCCCGATCGTACCTCCCGCAGCACCACAGCCGACTACAATTAGCGTGCCAACCACTGGAAACGTACCTGTCCCGGTGCTG